>JBASZP010000393.1:0-3950 GCA_049660965.1 Daejeonella sp.
ATATCCGTTAACAAACGGATATAAACGTTTACAATCGTTTATTAACGGCTGTGATTAATTCTTTCCTCGATAATTGCTGTTGTTGAACCCAATCCTGCAATAGGATAAGCATATGATCCGGATAGAACCATTATGGCATAAAGAAAAGCTAACCATTTCATTTGCAAGTCCTCTACGGAATGAAGCGCTTCGGATTGTGAAAAGTTTTCCGTTGTGTCTGTATTCGGTAACCCATAATCGATATTTCCTGCCATACTCTGAACAAGCATTTAATTCCGTTGTAAAAGCATTAAGTCAGATTACGGTTGTTGATCTATCCCAATGGAGGCAACCTTCGGGAAATGGATTGACGAATGTCACTGTCCCTGAGGTGTACCATGAAACTTTGGTAAAAATGAGGTATAGTGCAGCAACCATTGAAAATTACCAGATCCAGTTTAGGATGTTTCTTGCTTTTATAACACCAAAGAATTTAGATGACATTTCCGATGAGGACATACATAAGTACATGTTGCATCTTGCACGCGCGAGGAAAGTTTCAATTTCAACACAGAATCAGGCTATTAACTCCATAAAATTTTATCTGGAACATGTAAAACGGGGTGAGCGCAAGGTGTACTATGTAGAACGGCCAATGAGAGAATACAAGTTACCTACAGTACTCAGTGAGCAAGAAATTCAGGCCATGTTTCAACGTACAGCTAATATAAAGCATCGCTGTATATTGTTTCTATTGTATTCTTCAGGCCTAAGAATGAGTGAATTGCTTTCCTTAACCTGGGCAGATATAGATGCTCATCGGGGTGTGATTCATGTGCGAAATGGAAAAGGGAGGAAAGACAGAATCACACTTTTGTCACAGGTTGCACTTCAGTATTTTGGGCATTACCGTGATATCTACAACCCAGAACTATGGATATTTGAAGGGCCAGATAAAGGCCAATATAGTGCAAGAAGTGTAAACAATGTTGTGAAGGCAGCAGCACTAAAAGCTGGGATAAAGAAGAAAGTAAGCGCACACACGTTACGCCATAGTTTTGCCACGCATTTACTTGAAAATGGAACAGACTTACGTTACATACAAACCTTGCTGGGGCATGAAAGCTCAAAAACAACAGAGCGCTATGCCCATGTTACAAAGAAGGGGTTTGAGAATCTGGTGAGCCCGTTGGATGCCATGGCTGGAAAAATTATCTTAGAGGCAAATAAGGCAATAAACCAATAAGGAAATATAGGAATGCCTTATAGCCAAACGTTAGCTGTTATTTTTCAGAAAATCGTGGATAAATCAACAACTTAAATATCCAAATTTAAAATTAGTAATTTTGCAAATATAAATTAGTAATTAAATGACAAATTTAATAGATTTAATTCTTTGCGGAGCAGCATTTTTATTAACCTTTTTTATCTATGTAAACACTAACAAAGTTAATACTAAAGCAAATCAGTGGTTTGGTGCTTTTGTGTTTTGTGTTTTCTTACTGTTCTTAGAAAATGTCCTTTTATTTACTAAATTACTAAAAGAAGATGACATTTTTATTGAAATAATAAGCATATCAAGTTTTGTAATTACACCTATTTTTTATTTAAGCGTTTCTTATTTTGTAGCACCTATTAAAAAATGGAAAATAATAGAGTTTCTACATTTTTTATTTGCCCTTTTGATGCTTCTTCTTATTCTAATGTCTCATCTTTTTGAAGCATATGTAGAACCAGAAGAAGTTAATCCTGAAACTGTAGCAAACGTAACTATAGTATTTAATATTCTTTTTAGTCTGCAAGTAATTCCATATTGCATTATGGCATTTATTAAAATTATTAAGCATCAAAAAAACATTCAATCGTTCAATTCGACAATTGAAAATGTAGATTTAAAATGGTTGAAAAATATTATTATAAGCGTATTTGTAATTGCAGTTTTTTGGGTTGGAGATATAGTGTTTAAATTGTCGGATACGAATTCAATATTTGATCTAGGTAGCAGTTTACTATATCTTTTTGGTATTTTATATATTGCTTATTATTGGCAGAAACAAAAAGAAATATTTCCATATAATTTAATTGAAAAAGAAGAAATAGAAACTATTATTGCTGAAAAAGCATTACCTAAAGATAATAGAAAAAAACTACTTACTGATGAAAAATTAGAACAACTAAAAATTGAATTGTTAGAATTAATTAACTCCAAAAAACCTTTTTTAGATAACGATTTAAGTCTTATAAAGTTAGCATCATTGTTAAATGTTTCCCCACATATTCTTTCTTATCTAATCAATAAAGGTTTTGATGAAAATTTTTTCCAATTCGTGAATCGATATCGAATTGAGGAAGCAAAAAAACTTATACTAGACCCAAAAATGGCTCATTTGAGTTTGTTAGGTATTGGTTTTGAAGTTGGTTTCAATTCTAAAACGGTCTTCAATACTACATTCAAAAAAGTCACAGGACAAACCCCATCAGAATTTAAACAGCAATAAAAACAAGTGCTAGTTTATAAACAAATAGGTTCCAATTTATAAATACGAACAATTACACTTCATTTTTAATAGATTTTTGCTGAAAATATAAATCTAAAAAAATGAAACAATTCACAAAACTCACAATCGCAATTTCTATTTTGTTTTTAACTTTTTCTTGTTCAAAAGATGAAGAAAATAATTCTTTAACACCAGACCAAGCAAAAATTAAAGTTCAAGAACTTATAAATAATTCAGTAGTAAATGACTTTCCTGGATTAAGTATATCTGTCAAATCCAACAACTATAATTATACACTTTTTGCAGGAAAATCAAATCTAGCAACAAATGCCAATTATACGGCAAATACACTTAATTATATGCACAGTATCTCTAAAACATTTACTGCTGTTGCCATTCTAAAATTGAAAGAGCAAGGGTTAATCAATTTAAATTCAACAATGAATCAATATCTAGCTCCTGCAATTTGTAATAATATAACAAACGGAAACACAGTAACGGTAAAACAATTATTAAATATGAAATCTGGAATTGTAGATTATTTAGATAATCCACAATTTTTTATTGATGCTCAAACTGGAGTTTTGCCAATGCCGAGTAGTCAAATTTTACAATATGTTTACAATAAACCCGCCCATTTTGCACCTGGATCTCAATATGAATATTCCAACATTAACTACCATTTATTAGCTTTAATAATTGAAAGTGTAACAAACGGAAATCATCACGATTATATTACAAATAATATTATTAATCAATATAATTTAACTCAAACTTTCTATGTCCCACAATCTAGTTATGCTACAGAACCTGCAAATACAGTATCTAGTTATTCTTCATCAATAATTCCAAATCAAACAACTGATATTTCTGATTTGCAATTTGGAATTGTAAAATCATCAATTGGTGATGACGGAATTATTGCTTCAACAAATGATATTGCTAAATTTTATAAGCTATTATTGCAAGATAAAACATTAGTAAGCGCAAATTCATTAGCCGAAATGACAGCTCCAGACAACACATTAGGGCAATCTTATTATGGTATGGGATTGGCATCCTATAAAATCCCAACAGGGCAACTTGCTATTGGTCATAATGGTTCTGGTGCTGGTGCAGCGGCAGAAGCATGGTATTTTCCTGAAAAGGGAATCACAATTACACTAGCAACAAATATTTGGTCGCTAGATGAGAATGATCCAAAAATGTTTAAGTTTTATCAGTTATGGGATAATATAACCAAACTGATTCTTGAAGCTAAATAAAAACAACCACATGAAGAATATATTTTTAGCTATTGCCACCTTATTATTTCTCTCTTCTTGCTCTACTAAAATAATGCAATCAAAGACGAGCTATAAAGAAACGCAGATTAACTTATCAACTCATAAACTTACTGCTTATTCCCTACTTCATAATTCAAAATATTTGATAGTTTTTGAATCTGGTCTTGGAGATAATCATGCTATTTGG
>JBASZP010000394.1:0-5997 GCA_049660965.1 Daejeonella sp.
CTGCCTACTGCCGTATAGGTATCCTCTACCTTTTTGGCCAAAGCGGCTAAAGGCTGTAAAATATCCGATAATACTTTGTACAAAGATGCATCTTTTTTAAACTCTTCAGCATCAAACAGGGGCGGTAAAATATGCGGAAAGTTTTGGGACGCATCCATAGCATCCTGTACAAAATCTACACTTTTAGGGCCCTGCTTAAACAAGCCGTTTTTTTCTTCTGTGCTTAATCCAATTAGAAAAGGCAATTTGTTTTCAAGTGTTTTGATGGCGTCTTTAACTTCAATAATACTTTCTTCTGTTAAAGCGGCGGAAATGTTACTGTAAGACATATAAATAAATTTTAGTTAAATAGAATAATTTTATTAGTCAAATATAAAAAAAGGTATTTATAAAAAAAAGTCAGGTTTTATTTTAAAAAAATTAAGAAATATTTCAGACTGGAGAGCTTAATTTCATACCTGGTTAATAAAAACAATATCTTTGATTAAATATACAATAAGCTAAAGTTTTTGGCGAATAATAAGATAAGTATAAATACCATTACAAATGCCGGAAGAACCAGATCATTTTTACTTAAAACAAAGCGAATCCATTAAAGCCTGTTTACTTGCCTTGCGGGAGATCATCCTGTCGCAGGATAAAGATATTACAGCTGTATGGAGATATGGGATGCCCTTTTTCAATTATAAAGGAACAAGGTTCTGTTATTTATGGGTTCATAAAAAACAGCAGCGGCCTTATATTGGAGTGGTAGAAGGAAACCGGTTTGATCATCCTCTTCTAATCGCTGAAAAACGTTCGCGAATGAAGATTATGCTGTTTGACCCCAATGAAGATTTACCTATTGACATTATTCAGCATATTTTACAACAGGCTATTCATTTGTATAAAACAGGAGAGTTCAAACTTAAAGCATAAAAAAAGACCTGCTCTTTTAAGAACAGGCCTTTATCTTTATTCGCTTTTTATATTAAGATTTAAATATCAATCTTCGCATATTTAGCATTACGCTCTATAAAATCACGACGAGGGGCAACTTCATCGCCCATCAGCATAGAAAATACGTGATCACACTCCGCGGCATTTTCAATAGTTACTTTTCTTAAGGTACGGGTTTCGGGGTTTAAAGTAGTTTCCCATAATTGCTCCGCATTCATCTCACCCAAGCCTTTATAGCGCTGTATATGTACACTTTCTTCTTTACCGCTGCCTTTTATACGTTGTACCGCGGCATCACGCTGGTCATCATTCCAGGCGTATTCAAAATCTTTACCTTTTTTAACGAGGTAAAGCGGCGGGGCTGCGATATAGATATACCCAAATTCGATCAGCTCTTTCATATAGCGGAAAAAGAAGGTAAGAATTAAGGTTGTAATATGCGATCCGTCCACGTCAGCATCCGTCATGATAATGATGCGGTGATAACGAAGTTTATCAATATTCAAAGCTTTAGAATCATCCGGTGTTCCAATACTCACACCCATTGCGGTAAACATATTCTTGATCTCATCATTCTCGTAAATCTTATGTTCCATGGCTTTCTCCACGTTCAGGATTTTACCTTTTAGCGGAAGAATAGCCTGGAAATTACGATCACGGCCCTGTTTGGCTGTACCACCTGCCGAGTCTCCCTCGACAAGATATAATTCGCATGCTGCCGGGTCATTATTTGCACAATCGGCAAGTTTACCGGGTAAACCAGAGCCTCCCATTACGCTTTTACGCTGCACCATTTCACGGGCTTTGCGTGCTGCCGCACGTGCGGTAGCGGCTAAAATAACCTTGTTCACAATCATCCGGGCTTCCTTCGGATTTTCTTCCAGATAATTGCCCAGTATTTCGCCAACAGCAATATCAACAGCGCCCATTACCTCGTTATTACCTAATTTGGTTTTGGTTTGCCCTTCAAACTGTGGTTCCTGCACTTTAACAGAAATTACAGCCGTCAGTCCTTCACGGAAATCATCGCCCGTAATCTCAATTTTCATGTTCTTTAACATGCCCGATTTTTCAGCATAAGCTTTCAGCGTACGGGTTAAACCACGCCTGAACCCGGCTACGTGTGTACCGCCCTCATGTGTATTAATATTGTTTACATAAGAGTGGACATTCTCTGTATAGGTATCATTATACTGCAAAGCCATTTCTACAGGAATTCCCTGTTTAATGCCTTCTACATAAATAGGTTCAGGTATTATTGAGGTACGTGTCCCGTCAAGGTATTTTACAAATTCACGTAATCCGCCTTCGGAGAAAAAATTTTCGCTAAGCAAACTGCCATCTTCTAAAACCTCACGCTCATCTGTTAATGACAGGCGAATGCCTTTATTTAAATAAGCCAGTTCACGTAAACGGGCGGCCAGTGTATCAAACTTATATTCGTTGGTTAATGTAAAAATGGTATCATCCGGCAGGAAAGTAATAATAGTACCTGTACGGTCTGTTTTGCCAATAACTTTTACATCGAATAAGGGTTTACCGCATTCATACTCTTGTGTAAATATTTCTCCATCGCGATGCACAACCGCTGCTAGGTGAATAGACAGGGCATTCACGCAGGATACACCCACGCCGTGCAAACCACCGGAAACTTTGTAAGTATCCTTATCAAACTTGCCACCGGCGTGTAAAACGGTCATAACAACCTCTAATGCCGATTTCTTTTCTTTGGTATGCATAGCCGTCGGGATACCACGGCCGTTATCTTCTACTGTTACAGAGTTATTTTTATGGATGATTACTTTTATATCCGAACAATACCCGGCTAAAGCTTCATCAATGGAATTATCTACAACTTCGTAAACCAAGTGATGCAGGCCTTTAAAACCTGTATCGCCAATGTACATGGAAGGGCGTTTTCTTACCGCTTCCAGGCCTTCTAAAACCTGTATATTATCTGCTGAATAATTAGATCTGTCTTCTGTTTCTTCGCTCATATTTTCTTTGGGGGATCAATTTCAAAAATACCATTTTAACTCTAAAAATGCTTAATTGTGGATAAAAAAATAAGGATATAATGTATAACTATTCACAAATAACCCTCTGCCCTATGTGTGGTGCTAAAAAAGTTTATATTTGCCTGAAATTAGACATAACATGAAGAGAATATTTGCAATAGCAACAAAAATTACTGCGGGTTTAGTGTTGGCAAGCCTGGTAATTTCCTGCAATAAAGAACAGCCAAAATCAACTGTTACAACAACTACAATTTCAGATAAAAAATCAGAACAGATCGTCTACGTCAATTCAGACTCTTTACTTAATAACTATGAATATTTTAAAATTATAAAGGAAAAATTCCAGACTAAATCTAAGAAAGCACAAGCTGATCTGACTGCTAAAGGCGGCGCTTTTCAGCGTGAAGTGGCAGAATATCAAAAAAACGCGGCTACATTAAGTGCAGACCAACGTGCTGTAACTGAAGAGCGTTTAGCACGTAAACAACAGGAATTAGCGGCCTTTAATCAAAATGCCGGTAGCGCTTTACAAAATGAAGAAACTGCAGAAAATGAGAAACTGTATAATAAGGTTTCAGAATTTCTTAAAAAACATGCTAAAACTAAAGGTTACAGAATGGTTTTAACTTATTCAAAATCAAACCCAACCGTATTATTTGCTGATGAAAGTCTGGATGTAACAAAAGAAGTTGTTACAGGACTGAATGAAGAATATAAAAAGGAAAATACAAAATAGTATTTTTCCTTTTATGATATTTATTAATATTAAACCCTGGCAATTGTCGGGGTTTATTGTTTATATTGTATAAGAAAAATATTTTAAGAAATGACTAAAGAACATCAAAAGTATATGATAAAGGCTATTGCCATCTCTAAAAAAAATGTAGAAAAATCATTAGGAGGTCCGTTTGGGGCTGTAATTGTAAAAGACGGAAAAGTAATTGCAACAAGCGCTAATAAGGTTACTACTACCAATGATCCTACTGCCCATGCAGAAGTGTCAGTTATTCGCCTGGCCTGTAAAAAACTTAAAACATTCGACCTTAGCGGATGTATAATTTATACCAGTTGTGAACCCTGCCCGATGTGTCTGGGTGCAATTTACTGGGCACATATTGATACTATTTATTATGCAAACACTAAAAATGATGCGGCGAATATTGGTTTTGATGACCAGTTCATTTATGAAGAAATTGATCTGCCGATGGAAGAACGAAAACTTAGAACAGTACAAATTTTACGTGATGAAGCTCAAGTTGCTTTTAAAGCATGGAGTGTATCTGAAAATAAAATGAGCTATTAATATATGATGGACTTACCAGAAGAAGTCTATCATATATTTAAAACTAAGAAATTTAATTTTTATCATCGGCTGTTGGGCCATATATTCCGGGAAGGGGAATATCTAATAATCTTAAAAAGACTGATAATTGCGCCCGATGATGAATAATATGATTTAAAACCAATGTACGAATAACCTGGCGCTTAGGTAAATTTATAAAAATATGTTCACCGTTTCTTAAAGTCCAGGGATCTTCCAATGTTTCTTCGCTTGTAACTTTTAACTGATCAACTGCTTTTTGCAAGGTACTATCAAAAAAAGCAATCAGTTCAGTATTAGAACTAATTTTTGGCGCTGTATAGTTCATTGTAGCGAAATCAAGTTCAGGTGTATCAATAGTTATATTTATCCACGAAGGTATTTCGGCAATATGTGCTGAAAGGTGTCCAATAGACATGGATTTTACATGCGGTTTCCAAGCTACATTTTCAAACGGAACCAGCATTAACATTTTACGGGTCTTTGCTCCCTCTTCTTCTAATTCAGTTACTAAGTATTCTATTAAATTCATATTGTTTATGGATTATTTTAAAAAGCTAAATTATATTTATTCTGATCAATTTATTGTTATTCATAAGTAAAAAATATCATACTTTTAATTTCCATATTAATCCTCAAACCAACCTTCTTGCAGATCATCAATTTCCCGGCGATCTTTTTTAGTTGGGCGGCCGGTCCCTCTGTCACGACTCAAATTAGGAGTTTGAAACATAGATTTATAAGCATGGGTTTCTTCCAGCGGCGTAATATCTTCATAGAAAGTTACCGCCGTTTTAGCATCAACCCTTCGCTCCAATAAACCTGTTACTTTAATTACTTTCCGTTCAATACCTTTTTGAACAGAATACATCTCCCCTATTTTAACCACGTGGGATGGTTTTAGGTTAGTACCCGATATTTTCACTCTTCCGGCCTTGCATGCCTCAGTAGCCAGGCTGCGGGTTTTAAATGCCCTGATCGCCCATAAATATTTATCGATTCTTAATTTTTCAAGTTCTGCCATCGTATCCAAATATAAAACATCAGGATAAAACCGCCTAAAAATCCTTTTATTTGCTAAAAGTTTTAAATATGACAATCTACCATGCCAGTTTTATAGAAATTTTCTACCCTTATTTGGGAATGTTAGTGATATTAATTGCAGTAATTTTTATTCTTAGATACAGCATAAAACATGGCCCGGCAAAAAATACAGGTAGATCTATGAACTCCGATTTGTATCAGAACTATAAGATCACTACTCGTGGAAAATGGCGCATTAGAGGTTTACAATTTGCCATATTTTTGATATCATTACTTATCTTCATTTTATCTTACAGATTATATTCAATCTATTCAGAAGGCATCAGTAAATTAATTTCTGAAATAGCACATAAAAAGATAACCAAGTCAATTAAACACCATTCGCCAGAATATTTAATAGAATCCTCACAAATTCCTGGCATGTATTTCCAGGTTAATAAAGAAACATTCGAACATATTAAAATAAATTGTTGTTATGAGATTGAATACTATGGTACCCTATCTTATTATCCTCCCCTAAAAGAAATACAGCAGATAAAAGAATTAAAAAAGTGTAACTGACAAAGTAAAAAACCCTTTTATTTGCTAAAAATTTTAATATGGTTATTTATTACGCAAGTTTTATAGAAATTTTTAGCAGTGAGCTAATTGTGATAGCGCTTTGCCTCCTTGGTA
>JBASZP010000395.1:0-1603 GCA_049660965.1 Daejeonella sp.
TATCAAGATTGATATGCTTTGCAGTTTTATAATCCGTAATCTCATTATAAAATAACGCCAGTTCCGGTACTTTTATAAAATGCCGGAATCGTTCCTTCGCAATAATTTCATTGGTAACAGAAAATTCAAAATCGGTTGTCTTTTTTGCAAACACTGCTGCCCAACCATCAAAGTTTTCAATACGCTGCCGTTCCATTTCTTTTGGCCGCAGGTATTTGAACAGCAGGTACATTTCGGTAAGACTGTTACTGATTGGTGTGCCTGATAAAAAAGTTACACATAAATCACTATTAAATCTTGTTTGCAGTTCCCGAACGGCAAACAGCATATTCAATGCTTTCTGGCTGCCTTCTTTATTGCCAAGTCCAGCGACTCTGTCATGCCTTGTAGTAAAAGTCAGGTTTTTAAATTTGTGAGCTTCATCTACAAATAAATGGTCCACACCTAAGTCCCGGAAATTGATACCGGCATCTTTCTTCTCTTCAATATTTTTTCTTACTTCCTGCAGTTTAACCCCTAAATTAGTTTTCCGTATTTCTAAACCTTTCAGCATACGCCGGGAGATTTCGCCACCCATATCTTTTATGGTATGCAAATCCCTTTCTACATTATCCAGTTCGGCTTCTATAATCTGCTTTTGTATTTCCGGCGACTGTGGAATTTTACCAAACTGGTCATGGGTGAGTATGATGCAGTCCCAATTATTGTTTTTGATTTCATTAAATAACCGCATCCGTTTTGCCGGAGTAAAATCGTTTTCATCCGGTGCCAGTATTCTTGCATTGGGATATGCTTTACGATAAGTATCGGCAATCTGCCGCACATTGGCTTTCAATGCCAGTATCATGGGTTTATTTGCAATGTTCAGCCGCTTCATTTCATTGGCAGCCACCACCATCGTTAATGTTTTGCCGAGACCAACTTCATGGTCTATCAATGCGCCTCTATTCTGCAGTATTCTCCAAACAGAGTTTTTTTGAGAACTGTATAAATCATCAATACCCAATCTTCTTCTATCCAATCCCGGAAACTGTAAATGGCTACCATCGTATTCTCTCAATACATAGCAATTGAAAGTGTCATTATACAATGTTTCTAATTCCTTCTTATCGCCGTCAGGTAGTTCTTTAAGCCAGTTAATAAAACCGTTGCGGATAGATTCTATTTTTTGATGGGCTAATTGTATGGCTTCGCTATCGGGCACTCTTATAGCTTTATCACCAGTTCCAATTTCATAAGTGTAAAAAGGAGTAGTATTTTCTAAAGCATACTCCAACAGCGAGTCGCCGTAAGTTGTTTTTCCACTTTTTGGTGTTACAGCATATTCCTGGTTAATTTTTGCATTGGTAAGCCTTGCCTTTACTTTGAAAGTGTCTAAAGAAGGAAAATAATTTACTTCGGTATTTAGTTCAAACAGGTGTGAAGCAAAACGATTGTAATAGTCCAGCGGTATCCATCTTTCACCCAGGTTAAAATCAAGTAATTCAAATGGGATTTTCTCTGGCTGAATCTTTTGTAAGGCATGAAGACTTTTAGGCAGTTGGACATTATCCGGATTTTTCTCAACAACTTCCGTAGCTGCTTTTAATTTGAATACCACATT
>JBASZP010000396.1:0-3329 GCA_049660965.1 Daejeonella sp.
ATGACGTACCCTTTCCCGGGTTTCTGTAGTCATTGACATATGAAAGTTCGCCTTTTTTGCTTCTCTTTGATCTATCTTTCTAAGAACATAAACAATTCCATTAAAGATTAATCTTTTAAGTCCCTTCGCACTTTGATACTCAATGTAAGAATCAGGATTCCAGGCGAGGCGAAATGGTGTATATGTGTATAGGAGTATCTTTGAGCGCTTGTCAACGGATGCATACTTAGCACAGTATGTGCTAGAAATTAGCACAACATCATACCCACTGACGCGGAGTAACTTCATGGAAACCAACCCAAAAGGAAAAAATAACTTCTTCATCCAACCCTCAGTGGCCACAAGATAGTTGAACAAAGAAGTTTTAATTCGATATTCTTTAAACTCCGGATAAGTTAGTTCGGGTTGTTAGCATAGTGTAAATAAATCCGCAGTAGGGAACGCCTTTAACATACTTAATACGACTTGTTCAGCACCGCCCCTACGCATAAGGTCGTCATGAATGATTGCAATTTTCATTTCTCGTTGCAAAAAAGGGGTAAAGGTAAGTTAATTTGACAGAGTGAGGTTAAATCATGGAGTCTCCATGTAGGAATAATTTTCACTGTAAGGGAAGTACCAGAAATAAGAACGATACGTAAGTCGTGAATTATTGTACGAACAAATGTAGTCCAAGGTATGGACTGTTCCAATTCTATCATAAGTTCCACCCACTCTTTTAATAACATTATTATTATTATTGAAATCGATCTCAAAAATACTGCTCAAACTGTGTGGGACAAACGAAATATCCCAGGAATTATCCAATACAGTGATTGGGTTAATTTTATCATCAAAGAAAATTTCTTCGGTATCAGATAAACTTACCAAGTTGCCGTTTTCATCGTATGAATATTCACTTTCACTGGTCATCACAATGCCATTAATGGTCGTCTCTGATTTTAAAGCAATCGGCTTTTCATTCATATCAACTACATATGTGTATGTATTATAAGAATCTTTGGTTTGGGTTAAGGTTTCATTTGAATAGCAGCGGCATAGTTGTTTCTTCCGAAATTGACCGAGTTGCAATAGCAGCATATCCAGGATTTTTTTTCTTTTCCATGTCCACCTCCATACAGGCTTGGCCGCTTAGGACTAAAAAAAAGCTTACTATCCTAAAGATAAAACCATTACTATGGCTACCCCCTTCAAGCATTATGATGACATTTAATACAATTTACTAATAGCACATAAAATAAAAACCATCATTTTGAACTTAGTTTAAGCCCAGAATAAAATACTCCATCAGAGTTTGAAATGACTAGTGCTGTGTAAGGCATCAACTCTAATTGCTTGAGATACCAACCGGAGAAATTTTTAAAAGAAAACTTATTTGCTAATAAATAAAAGGAACAATCATTGTACTTTCGTGACCATCAGTTTTTATAATAGCAATGAAAATTTGTATTGACGGAAGAATGA
Organism: Daejeonella sp.; assembly: GCA_049660965.1. Taxonomy (GTDB): domain Bacteria; phylum Bacteroidota; class Bacteroidia; order Sphingobacteriales; family Sphingobacteriaceae; genus Daejeonella. Next base: position 1,465 of record JBASZP010000396.1, read on the forward strand.
TATTGAGCTCCGGGATCGGAACAATCTTGCAAAATTTCATACTTAATTTTTCAGGTGAATTCGAATTGTTCATTATTGGTAATTCGAACCAACTAAACCAGTTTTTAAAAGGCAAAAGCAACTATTCAATAATAGAATCCGATTTACGAATTTATTCTATTAAAGAACAAATTAAATTACCTGTTCTTATCCCAACATGCGATGTCTTTTGGTCTCCTCATTATAATATTCCTTTGCTACCCATCAAAGCTGCAAAAAGAGCCGTTAACATTAATGACACTTATCATCTCTCACAAAATAGTGCCACAACATTCATACAAAGACTATATGCACGGATACTAATCTTCTTGGCTGCCAGATTGTCTGATATTATCATTACAATTTCTGATTTCTCCAAACGTGAAATTCTCAAGCATACATGGATTAAAGAGACAAAAATAGTTGTCAATTATTGTGGCGTAGATACCGAACTATTTAGGCCGATATCCAAACCTGATAAAGAAAAATTCTTACTTAAAAGAACAGACCTGCCAAAAAAATTCATTCTTTATGTTGGGAATGTAAAACCACACAAAAACTTAACAATTTTAGTACAAGCCTTCATTCTATTGAATGAAAGTATGAGGGACATTACTTTGGTTATTGTTGGTCGCAAAGATGGATTTTTAAATGGCGACCCAGAACTTTTTAAGCTCGTTGAAAAACAGAATCTACTATCTAAGGTCTACTTCACGGGGTACTTGGATAACGAAAGTTTACCTTACTTCTATAGCATTGCTTCGCTTTTTGTTTTTCCCTCATTGTATGAGGGCTTTGGGCTTCCGCCTCTTGAGGCCTTGGCCTGTGAATGCCCAGTGATTGCATCAAATGCGGCTAGTATCCCCGAAGTCTGTGGAAATTGGGTAACCTATTTCAATCCAGTATCTTCCATTGATTTAGCAAATAAAATTCGTGATAAGCTTAACAATTACGAAATAAAAAAATACCGTGAAGAAATTAAGGCTACATACAACTGGGCTTTGAGTTACAAAAGACAAATTGAAATTTTTCAAAATCTTTGAGTAATGGCTACAGCACTCATAACAGGAATTACAGGACAAGATGGAGCTTATCTGGCTGATCTTTTGTTAAAAAAAAATTATAAGGTTTTGGGAACTACTCGAAAGATTAGTAGTGATGGCTCAACTAAACTTAACTATCTAAATATCTTGAATAAGGTAAACCTTGTTGAGTTTGACTCTTTTAATCTTGAAAGTATTTCCAAACTTATTGAAACCAATCAGATTAATGAAATCTACCATCTGGCTGGCCAAAGCTCTGTATCTAAATCATTTGATTCACCATTTGAGACCTTATCATTCAATTTCAACTCTACTCTATTTTATTTGGAGAGTATACGAAGACTAAAGCACCCCATTAAATTTTTTCAAGCTTTAAGTAGTGATATGTTTGGTAATCCCGATAAGTTACCGGTGACGAAGGATTCTCCATTGCAACCGAAAAGCCCGTATGCAGTCTCAAAGGCTGCGTGTTATCATCTCATTCAAGATTACAGAAACTCTTATAATGTGTTTGCGAGCAGCGGGATTTTGTTTAGCCATGAATCTTACCTTCGGCCCGACCACTTTTTTATTAAAAAAGTGATTAAAAGTGCAGTTGCCATTTCAAAAGGACATCAGAAAGAGCTTCGGGTTGGAAATATAAATATAAAGAGGGATTTTGGCTATGCTCCTGCCTACATGGAGGCGGTTTGGCTTTCTTTACAACAATCAAACCCAGATGATTACATTATTTGCTCCAGCAGGGGATATTCCCTTAAAGAAATAATTGAACACATTTTTAATCGATTGAATATTCCATTAGAT
>JBASZP010000397.1:0-16965 GCA_049660965.1 Daejeonella sp.
TTTCCATTAAACATAACAAACCTGTTGTATTTGGCGTATTAACTACTCATAATTTACAACAAGCACAAGATAGAGCTGGAGGTAAACATGGTAATAAAGGTGAAGAAGCTGCCGTTACAGCTATAAAAATGGCACACCTTCAGCATACATTAGCCGTTTAATAATATTGAAGTTGGATGTTTAGAAAAAATAGAATAGATTTACATATAAGGATTTCAAAATGAAAAGAATAGTAACAGGACTTTTAGGATTATTTTTAATAATTTCAGTATTACAATCATGTGCAGCCTCATCTAAGCTTTGCCCCGCTTATGGTTCATATCCAAAAGGTAGAGGAGCTAATTAATTATTTTTTAAAACCATATCTATCTATACACCTATGGATTGGACGCCATTAAACACCCAACAACAGTTACAGGAAATTAAAACTAAAATTGGTTATAGCTTAATTTTTAAACACAGTACACGTTGTTCTATTAGTTTAATGGCAAAAAAGAAATTTGAATTAGACTGGGATTCTATCCCGAAAAATACTCCCTTATATTTTCTTGATCTTTTAAACTATCGTGATATCTCCAATGAAATTGCTGATGAATTTAATGTCCATCATGAATCTCCTCAACTCCTCTTAATTAAGGACGGGGAATGTATATTTGAATCTTCACATGGAGAAATTTCGGCAGAAGACGTTACAGAACAGATGATTATTTAATTTCTTTGGTCATTACTACCTGATTAAAGCCGGCAAAAATACCATATCCTCCTCTTACATTACTATATATATTATTTGGTTCAGCAAAAGGATTGTCTTCAGTAAGATTATTCCGCTCAAGTGATTCATGAAACAAGTTATATTCTTTACTGCCAGAAATAAAATAAGCATCATGATAGAAATTGGTATCTGCTGTTGGTGTATTTTGTTGCAATTCTAAAGATAAATCATATTCAACAAATTCTTTTATAACAGTTCCATCCCGGTTTTTATCAGTAAAAAATATATCTCCTAATTTTGCAAATCCCGGGATTCCATTGGTCACTGTTCTTTTTACCAAAGTAAACCTGTAAAAGTTTTCTGATGATACAGGATCTGCTAAAGCAAAGCGGCATTTCTGGCTCTTATACCCCGGAACTCTGTTTTTTGACGGCTTAAGTCCCATTACCTCAAACTCGGTTTGCTGAGGCATTTCAGGCACAATGGTTTTAGCTTCTGCCTCTTTGCCATCTGTTGTTAAAATTTTTAGAATATACTCACTCCCCGCTATAATTGGAAATTCCGTTTCAGGCAATGAGAAATACTTCTTATTGTTATCCCATTTTAAATTTACAGAAACATTTCCATCAGAAATTGTAACTAAAGAAGTACTCAATTGTTTACGTGAGTCCAAGTCGTTACTACCTTGGTTATAATAAGGTCTTGAAAAAGAAAGTATCACTCTGACAGAGTCATCTGATGGGCTTATAAACCCACTAACAACTAATTTTTTATCCTGCTGGGGTATTTTATCCGTAACCTCTTTCTTACAGGAGTTGATAAGGATTAAGCCTGTTAATAGTGCTAATAAATAATATATTCTTCTAAACTTCATCATGATTAAAATTTGTAATTCCAGGAAACAGAAGGTATAATAGGGAAAATCGCTACTTTCTTAAGAACGGCTTTATCATTTTCTTTAAAATCAGTAGTATAATAGAATGGATTTAAATGATTGTAAGCATTATAAACACCTATTTCGATAGTTCGCTCTACCCTTTTTTTCTTTTTATAAAATTGTACGCCAAGATCCAGACGATGATAAGGTTCAGTTTTGAATGAACCCCTTTCTCCATAATCATTTACACGATTCACATGTTCACCTTTAAAAGGAGCATGAATTGCAGAATAACTGTTACCCACGTAACCGTGGGAATTAACACTATATTGTGCCTGAGGAATATTAGCAGAAGCACCGCTGCTGAATACACAGCTTCCTGTTAATTTTACCCTTTTTGAAAGCTTATAGATAGCAACCAGAGAGAAATCATGCCGGTGATCCTGACGGGGATAAAACTCCTTTCCGGAATTAAGTTCTCCAAATTGATGTTTAGTCCAGGACAACGTATATCCAATCCAGCCTGATAATCTTCCTGACTTACGTTGAAGCAGCATTTCCAGTCCGTAACTTTTTCCCTTACCGGTAGTTATTTTATCTTCAAAATTCATACTCTCATCATACTTCGGGCTGTCGCCTGTTTCAATAAAAGATGCCCCTTCTCGGTAGGAAATAATGTTGTTCATGGTTTTATAATATCCTTCAACAGAAAACAACAATTTTTTCTCAGGAAAATCACGGGCTATACCGATTGCTACCTGTTGTGAACGTTCCGGGACTATTTTAGCTGTTGATGGGACCCAAAGATCTGTAGGTAAACCTACACCTGTATTTGAAAGAAGATGTAAGTATTGATTCATTCGGGCATATGATGCCTTAACCGAAGTATTTGGGTTTATTGAAAAACGGGCGGACAGGCGTGGTTCTATACTCTTATAGTTATGCCCATCAGCACTAAAATTGGTACTGCGCAAGCCTATATTAAAAGATAATTTTTCAAGAGGGATCCAATCATCCTCAACATATATATTAGTTTCATAACTATTATAAACCTTTACATTTCGGGTATTCACATTGTTATAATTACCTTTTTCAACCAATGCACTTGGCGTAAACTGATGCCATACTGATTTTACTCCCGACCTGAGATAGTGATCACCACCTACTGCGTAGTCAAGATCAAACTTCATCCCCAGATCTCTAATCCCTGAATTATACTTAGCTTCATAAAATTCATCCTTATACTTTTGGCCTATTTTTAGTAATAGATTATAATCACTAAAAATGAGTGAAGTATTTGCAAAAACTTTATTACTGAACAAATGGTTCCAGCGTGTAGTAACTGTAGCATTTCCCCAGATAAGCGCTTGTTTATCTTCTCCTCCGTCATATTTATCTTTTACATTAAATTTATCACGCCCAAAATATCCGCTTACAAAAATTTTATTTGCGGCGTTCAGGTCAAAATTCATTTTAGCATTCAAGTCATAAAAATAATAACCTACTTTCATATCTTCTGGCATAAACGGTTTTGCCAGTAGATCAAAATAGGTACGCCTCCCTGATACAAGGAATGAAGATTTATTCTTTTGAATTGGCCCTTCTAACGTTATCCGTGATGATAACAAACCTAAACCCGCTTCACCTGTGAAATTCTCTTTATTGCCCTCTTTCATATTCATAACCAGTACAGAAGAAAGCCGTTCGCCATATCGGGCCGGAAAACCTCCTTTTATTAGCTCTACACTTTTCAACGCATCTCCATTAAAAATAGAAAAGAAACCAAACAGGTGATTTGCATTATAAACTACTGCATCATCCAAAATAATTAAATTTTGATCAGCACCCCCACCACGCACATAAAAACCGCTGCTCCCTTCAACTCCTTTTTGAACGCCCGGTAATAGTTTAATTACTTTAAATACATCCTTTTCTCCCAATAGTGCCGGGATATCTTTAATCTGGTTTATTGGAATATCAATAGTGCTCATTCGTGTATTCTCACTTATTTTTTTCTGCTCAGAAGCAACAACTACAACTTCATCTAATTGTCCGTCATTCTCTAATTCTATATCCAGCTTAACATCTTCATTTAAAATTACCTGTAAGCTCTGCTTTTTGTATCCAACAAAAGATACTTCAATAGTATAAGTGCCAGGTGAAATGGTAAAAGCATAAAATCCATAATTATTAGCAGCCATTCCTTTTTTTAAATCAGGCAGAAAAACACTTACGCCGGGTAACGTTTCTAAAGAGCCCTTTTCACGAACAAAGCCGCTTAGAGTAACTTTTTTTTCTTGTGCAAACAGAATAATAGGAAAAAGCATAAATATGCTTAGTAAAAGTTTTTTCTTCATAATAATGATATGAAAATTTGATAGTTCTTCAATAAGTAAAAGAAAAAAAGATACTTTCTATCTGTTAAGTACAATTTTGTTCTTTATGGAAGAAGTAACATTAGTAGGGTTGAATTGTTTTAAAAAAGATAATTTTAAAACATGTTTTAGAAGAGTTGCTAACTCACAAGGTTATTTTTAATAAAAATTATAATCCTCAACACACTTCATTTTATATTCTAAGTCACGCAACCTGTATTGAAATGCATACATTTTTTTAACTCTTTTTAATCTGCAAAAACTAATAGATTAATTTGGTAAAATGTTTAGAATTGCTAAATTTTACTATTTAAAGCCATAACATTAATCTCAAATAAATTCCACTTTTTAAATTTTGGCACCATTTTTTCATAGGATGTGTAGTTATCTAAAAACACTAAATCATGAAAAAAGTATTTATTTTAGCCATAGGTGTCTTAGTTGCGGGAGCAGCTCAGGCACAAACAGACCTTAATGAAATTAAATTTGGTATTAAAGCCGGAGGAAATTTCTCAAATATTATTAGAACTGATAATAGCGATTTTAAAACAGATTTTAAGCCCGGCTTTCATGCAGGCGTATTTGTTAATATCCCTATTATTGATCGTTTATCTTTTGCACCTGAAGTAACATTTTCTCAAAAAGGGTATAAGTCTGATATGTTTGGCGGAACTCTTAAACAAACTACTAACTGGGTTGAAATACCAGTTCTTGTAAAACTTAATGCAACACCTTCTTTTAATGTTTTTTTAGGGCCACAAGTTTCATTTCTAACCCAAACCCAGAATAAGTTTGAAGGTAGTTTTGGAGAAGTAGAACAAACTAATATTGAAAGTCAATCAGAAACATTTAAGAAAAGCATTTTTGGCGCAGTTATTGGAATTGGCTATGATATTACGCCGCAAATTGGTATTAATGCACGTTACGCTCTCGATCTCCAAAAGAATAATAAAAATGGAACTACAGAGATACCAACATATAAAAACCAGGTTATACAAGCTGGTTTAAGTTACTCGTTTTAATTAAAGTTAAAAGTTAGTTAAGTCCAAACAGTTAGTTAAAGTTTAGTCAGTCCCGCAGAGCAATTGTTTTGCGGGATTTTTTTGCCTAAACTTTAATCTATGACCTCTCCAAAAAGTAAAAGTATATTAGTTATTTTGAGCTCAAATCCAATTCATTTTTCGCCTATTTTGTTTTCTATCCCAAAAGAAAGAAACTAATGCCTACATTTAACCTCTGCAAATTTCATTTTGCATATACTCTTTTAACATATTTTAATGGTTATAATCCTGTTTTTTGTCGCACATTGGTTTCTGTCTCTTTTTTTTCAAACATTTTTCCTCCACAGATATGCATCACATAAAATGTTTACTTTTAGTAAAGGCTGGGAGCGCATATTTTATACAATGACTTATCTTTTTCAAGGCTCATCATTTTTAAATCCCCGTGCTTATGCTATTTTACATAGAATGCACCATGCTTTTAGCGATACAGAAAAAGACCCACACTCGCCACATTTTTTTAGAGATGTATTTCAAATGACCATAGCTACAAAAAATATATTTAGAGATTATTTAAAATTTAAAAGACAACCTGAAGAGCGCTTTACAGGAAACTATCCTGAATGGAAATTGGTTGATGATTTTGGTAATACGGCTGTTTCACGTATTGGGTTTGGTTTGCTTTATGTATGGTTTTACGTTGCATTTGCTACACATTGGTGGATGTTTTTATTATTACCTATTCATTTTTTAATGGGGCCATTACACGGGGCAATTGTAAACTGGTGCGGACATAAATATGGTTATTCAAATTTTGATAATAAAGACAAGTCAAAAAACACAACTCCGGTAGATTTTTTGATGCTGGGCGAATTATTCCAAAACAATCACCATAGATATCCTAATAGCCCGAATTTTGCAAAAAAATGGTTTGAATTTGATCCGGTATATCCATTTATGAAACTTTTGCACTGGCTTCGAATAATTACCTTAAGAAAAGTCGCCACGTAAAATTATATCATTTTTTTTTAATGTAAATGCATCTTAAGAGTCCATCAGGGCCATTCTTATGAAAAAAATAAAAGTTTAATTTGTATAATTCAATATTTATTTAATTATTTGTAAAATATTAACAGAAATAATTTTTATAATTTTAAAAAATGATTCTTCCAAACAATACTATAAATACATTACAACTAACCAAAAGAACTGGTTATGATGTAAGTTTTTTGTGTATTAAAGTTTGTACCAGAGAATTAGTATTAAGGCACCGACGACCTCTCAGGCTGCGGATTTAGTCTTAGCCTCCCTTCACAATAAAGCCGCCATTTCAATCGGCTTAAAAAATCAATTAGTTTAATTAATCACAATGAAAGACTAAAATCGTAGTCTTTTCCCGTTTAATCAACGGATTTTTTCTTTAAAACACATGAAAGAAAACGAATTTATTATTTGTACGGCTACTAAAGAACATATTATTTATTCAGATCAAATCTGCAATGAAATGGGCGAATCGGCAAAAGCCAGGGGTACAGGCATTGCCAAACGAACATCAGAATATCTAAGTGCAAAAATATTGGAAGGCAAAGCAATAATCGCTTTACATTATGATGGCAGCTGGGCAGGGTTTTGTTATATCGAAACCTGGAGTCACGGCGCTTTTGTGGCTAATTCCGGCTTAATTGTTAATCCTCCCTATCGAAATAAGGGATTGGCGAAAAAAATTAAGAAAGCAGTTTTTAATCTATCGCGTGAAAAATATCCTGAAGCTAAAATTTTTGGTTTAACAACAGGTTTGCCTGTTATGAAAATTAATTCAGAATTAGGTTATGAACCTGTAACCTACTCGGAGCTTAGCCAGGATGAAGAATTCTGGAAGGGTTGCCAAAGTTGTGTAAACTATGAAATACTAAAAAGCAAAGAGCGTAAAAACTGTATGTGTACTGCCATGCTTTGGGATCCTGTTGAAAAAGCCAAAGAAATTGAAGAGAAAATGAATAAACTAACTCATAAATCTTCTTTGCTTGAGCGTATTGGTAATAAATTAAAGCGATCTGCAAAAGCCATTTTGCCCTTTTTAATATTTCTTCCAAAAATTTTTAATGATTAATATGAAAAAGAAAGTTGTTTTAGCATTTAGCGGCGGATTGGATACTTCTTTTTGTGCCATCTATTTATCCCGGGATCGGGATTTAGAAGTTCATTCAGTTATAGTAAATACAGGCGGTTTTTCTCAGGAGGAATTACAACAAATTAAAGAACATGCTTATGCATTGGGAGTAAAAAGCCATACAGTTATAGATGAAACAGAAAACTATTACCAGGATTCTATAAAATACCTTGTTTTTGGCAATGTGCTGAAAAATAGCACTTACCCACTTTCAGTAAGTGCAGAAAGAGTTAGCCAGGCAACGGCTATTGCAAACTATGTTAAAAAAATTAGTGCAGATTATGTAGCACATGGCAGCACAGGCGCAGGTAACGACCAGGTGCGTTTTGATATGATCTTTAATATTCTTATTCCCGGGGTTGAAATCATAACACCCATTCGCGATTTGAAATTAAGCCGTGAAGCCGAAATAGAATATCTTAAAAACCATGGAGTGAATTATAGTGCAGAAAAAGCACAATATTCTATTAATAAAGGTATTTGGGGAACATCCGTTGGCGGAAAAGAAACACTGACATCAAATGAAGCTCTACCTGAAGAAGCCTGGCCAACACAGGTTACAGAATTTAAAGAGCGAAACATTGATCTGGAATTTCACAAAGGAGAACTGGTTGGTTTAGATGATGAAAACTTATCACCTGTTAAAGCCATACAAAAATTACAAGCCATTGCCCAGCCTTATGGAATTGGTCGTGATATTCATGTAGGAGATACCATCATCGGAATTAAAGGCAGGGTAGGCTTTGAAGCCGCTGCACCACTAATTATTATTAAAGCACATCACACTTTAGAGAAACACACACTTACCAAATGGCAGTTAAACTGGAAAGACCAGTTAGGCAGTTTTTATGGCAATTGGCTGCATGAAGGACAATTCCACGACCCGGTTATGCGTAATATCGAAGCCTTTTTTACAGATACACAGCAAACAGTATCGGGTAAAGTATTTGTGAAATTAAATCCCTATCGTTTTCAAATTATTGGCATCCAATCCAATCATGACCTGATGTCAGGCGAGTTTGGAAGCTACGGAGAAATGAATAAGGCCTGGACAGGCGAAGATGTAAAAGGCTTTTCAAAAATATTTGGTAACCAAACGATGATCTGGCATAAAGTAAATTCAAAAGATGGAGAACAAAACTTAGCATCGGATGAATAAAGAAAATATCTATATAGGCATAATTGGCGGCGCAGGTTATACAGGCGGTGAATTAGTACGATTATTAATTAATCACCCCAATGCAGAGATAGTATTTGTGCAAAGTAAAAGCAATGCTGGTAATTTCATTTCTGATGTTCATACCGATCTGCTGGGCGATATGGCTTTGAAATTTACCGATTTTATTTCTCAGGACATTGATGTATTATTTTTATGTGCAGGACATGGCGATGCGAAGAAATTCCTGGAAATAAACCTACTGGAAGATCATATCAGGATCATTGATCTAAGCCAGGATTTCAGATTAACTTCTAACTCACAATTTACAAACCGTAATTTCATATATGGTTTACCCGAACTAAACCGCGATGCGATCAGATCCGCAAAAAATATTGCAAACCCCGGATGTTTTGCTACTGCCATACAATTAGGTCTGCTTCCGCTTGCAAGTGAAGGGTTAATTAAAAATGAGGTTCATATTCATGCAACAACAGGTTCTACCGGTGCGGGACAGAGTTTATCTGCAACATCACATTTTACCTGGCGTAATAATAACCTGTCTGTTTATAAAGCTTTTGAACATCAGCATTTAGCGGAGATTAAAGAGAGCTTAATTCAATTACAGAAAAATCTTGTACCACAACTTAATTTCATTCCCCAACGCGGGAGTTTTACCAGGGGCATATTTGCAAGTATGTACACCAATTGTAATTTAAGTTTGGAAGAAGTGTATGAATTTTATGGAAATTTCTATTTAAATCATCCTTTTACTTACATAAGTACAAAAAATATCGACCTGAAACAGGTTATTAATACAAACAAATGTTTAATACACTTAGAAAGACACGAGGATAAATTATTTATCGTCAGTATGATTGATAACCTGTTAAAAGGTGCAAGCGGACAGGCAGTACAGAACATGAACTTAATGTTCGGGCTGGAAGAAACAACAGGACTTAAATTAAAAGCCTCAGCTTTTTAAATTGACTTAATAATTTTTTAATATAAATAGAAACCATGAAAAAAAAATCAGTTTACATCACAGCAATTAAAACTTCTATTTCAGGAGGCATAGCAGCCTTGGCGGCATCTTTTATTTTTCTATCATGTGCACACAGCCCTTTTTCATCAGAAGGAAATCTAAAAGCAGAAAAAGAACAGGCAATCGAGCCATCATCAGCAGCAGAATTACCAATTTCTGAAATTACTACACTAACATTAAAGACCAGGTATAAAGGTTTTTTTGAGAAAGGTTCGGATTGCAGCAAAAGCCATGATGAACTATATGGAAATAGTGATGGGGTCTATAGTGGAAGTTCTACCTGTGAGCTAACCCTAATTTTCAACCAGGATGGTACTGCAAGTAAAACCATTGAATCATATCGTTATGATAAGGCTGCTAAAAAGAATATAGTAACAGAGAAATCTATTTGGGCAGCAAAAATTAACGATGACCAGTTTAAAAAACTGGCAGAATATATTGGTAATAATGAGAGTTTCAAAAATTACAGGGATGTATATATAAGTGTAGTTAATGGTCTAGTGAGGGTTAAGTATAAAAATGAAGTGAGAACCGTGATGATCAATGCTGCTGAAAGCAGGCCTGTATCATTAGTCATGATGAACGCCTTTAAAAAACTAGCTGATGAAATTACGTGGAAAGAAGTGGATTAATTTTAATTAAAATAAAAGTTTTCAGTGTATCCAAAAATATGATAAAGTGTACTAATTACCGGTTATGAAATTATTTGATGTTTATTCAATAAATAATATTGAGATCGTTAAAGCCCAAGGCAGCAGGGTATGGGACGCTTATGGAACGGAGTATTTAGACCTTTACGGCGGCCATGCTGTTATTTCTATTGGCCATACCCACCCCCATTATGTAAAGCGGTTAACAGATCAGTTAAACAAAGTTGGTTTTTATTCCAATTCCATAAAAATCCCTATCCAGCAACAGCTTGCGGATAAGCTGGGTAAGCTATCAGGGAAAGAAGATTATCAATTATTCTTATGTAACTCTGGTGCAGAAGCCAATGAAAATGCACTAAAACTGGCTTCTTTTTATAACGGACGGAAAAAAATTATTGCCTTTACAGGCGCTTTCCACGGGCGTACTTCTTTAGCGGTTGCAGTAACCGATAATCCTAAAATCAAAGCGCCCGTTAATGAAACCGAAAATGTTATTCTTCTTCCATTTAATGATCCGGCAGCTTTAGAAAAAGCATTTATAAATTACGGGAATGATATTTCATCTGTTATTGTTGAAGGTATACAGGGTGTTGGCGGAATACAGGTAGCATCCACTCCTTTCCTGCAAAAGATCAGGTCTTTATGCGATGAATATAATGCAGTTTATATAGCAGACAGTGTTCAGTGTGGATATGGCAGATCTGGAAAATTTTACTCCCATGATTTTGCCGGTGTTCATGCAGATATCTACAGCATGGCCAAAGGAATGGGTAATGGTTTCCCGATCGGGGGAATTTCCATCGCACCAAAATTTAAACCATGGTATGGAATGCTGGGAACCACTTTTGGGGGTAATCATCTGGCCTGTGCAGCAGCTTTAGCAGTTTTAGAAGTAATGGAACAAGATGATCTTATACAAAACGCATCAAAAACAGGCGCTTATCTCATCGAAGAATTGAGAAAATTCAATGAGATAAATGAAGTCCGCGGACGCGGATTAATGATAGGAATTGATCTGCCCGATCAGTTCGCCCCTATAAAAAAAGAACTTTTATTTAAACACCACATATTTACAGGGGAAGCAAAGCCCAATGTTATCCGCTTACTCCCGGCATTAAATTTAAGCAAAGCAGATGCTGACCTTTTTTTAGAAAAGCTAAGCATGGAGTTAAAGGCCACTATATAAGATGATGAAACAATTTCTATCCGTAAAGGATGTTAGAGACCTGGAAAAGTTAGTACAAGGCGCATTAACTATTAAAAAAGATCCCTTTGCTCATCAGCAATTAGGTAAAAATAAAACCCTGGGCCTGGTTTTTCTAAATCCAAGTCTGCGGACACGTTTAAGTACGCAAAAAGCAGGCTTAAACTTGGGTATGAACGTGATGGTAATGAATATGGATAAAGACGGATGGACTTTAGAAACACAAGATGGCGTAATTATGAACGGCGATTCTGTTGAACATATTCGTGAAGCCGCCGCAGTTATGGGCCAGTACTGTGATATTTTAGGTTTACGGTCTTTCCCAAAACTTAAAAACCGGGAAGAAGATTATAGCGAAGACCTGTTTAACAAATTTGTAACCTATTGCAAAGTGCCGGTGATTAGCCTGGAAAGCGCCACCTTGCATCCATTGCAAAGCCTGGCCGACCTGATTACCATCCAGGAAACATGGAATAAGCTGTTTAACAGCGGGGAGCAGCCAATTCCAAAAGTAGTATTAACCTGGGCACCCCATGTAAAAGCTTTGCCCCAGGCCGTTGCCAATTCATTTTCAGAGTGGATGTGCAAAGCGCAGGAAAACGGTTTGGTTGATTTCGTAATTACCCATCCACAGGGGTATGAACTCGCAGAAGAATTCACACAGGAGGCAAAAATAATCCACGATCAAAATAAAGCTTTAGAGGATGCTGATTTTATCTATGTAAAAAACTGGTCTGCTTATACCAATTATGGCCAGGTTTTAACAGGGAAAGAAGATTGGATGCTGACTACTGAAAAGCTAAAGGACACAAATAATGCTAAGGTAATGCACTGTCTCCCGGTGCGAAGGGATCTGGAATTAGCCTCAGAAATTTTAGACGGGCCAAACTCACTGGTTATTGAACAGGCCGGAAACCGGGTTTGGGCGGCACAAGTTGTTTTGAAACAACTGATAGAAATCTGCTGATAATGGACGACTGCTGTTTAAAGTTCTCCGCAAAAACTAATGCCCGATTTAAGCTCAGGATGTCAAAACCTCTAAAAGATTATACTGCCTAAAGTATTTACCATACTCAAAGAAAAAATATTTCTCACTAAACCCTTTTAATATTTCCTATTTGCTCCTTAAGTTCTGGTAATAGTGAGCCCAGCCTCCTTAATAAGGGGCTAAAGGTCCTTCAAAAGGAGTCACGACTCCTAAATAGGGAGCTGAAGGTTCTTCAGAAGGAGCTCCACCTCCTGAATAAGGAATTAAGAGTCATTCAGTAGGAGTCACGACTCCTAAATAACGAGCTAAGAGTCCTTCAAAAGGAGTCACGACTCCTGAATAGGGAGCTAAAGGTCCTTCAGAAGGAGCTCCGACTCCTAAATAACGAGCTAAGGTTCCTTCGGAAGGAGTTCAGGCTCTTGAAAAGGGAATTAAGATCAACACGACGTTCTTAATAAGTAAAGTATATGTAAACAATATTATAGACAAGCCAACCGCTAACATGAGTTTAGCAATATAGGAACTAAGGAACAAATGCCAAACTTTAGCAATTCTATTTATATTTGATGCCAGGTTTAGGCTGTAATAAGCGCAGAGGATCTTAAATAGAAATGAAAACAGGTAATTTATACAAAGTACATCATGACCTTAGCTGAACCGCTTTCCGTTATAAAGATCGGTGGAAATGTAATTGATCATTCCGAAAACCTCTATGAGTTTTTAAAGGATTTTACTGAACTTGAAGGTTATAAAATACTGGTACACGGGGGCGGAAAAGCAGCGACAAAACTATCGGATGACCTTGGTATTGAGGCAAAATTAATTGAGGGCAGAAGAATAACCGGTATTGAAAGTCTGCGGGTGGTTACCATGGTTTATGCCGGCTTAATTAATAAGAACCTGGTGGCCCAGTTACAGGCACATCATTGTAACGCTATTGGTTTAAGCGGTGCAGATGGAAATTTAATTAAAGCGGTAAAACGTCCGGTAAAAACAGTTGATTATGGTTTTGTGGGTGACCTGGATGAAAATTCAATTAATTTTAATCAAATTCAAAAACTCCTGGAGGCGGATTTTGTGCCTGTGTTCTCTGCCATTACGCATGACGGAAAAGGGCAGTTGCTTAATACCAATGCAGATACTGTTGCATCGGCTATAGCCATAGTCATGGCAAAGCTGTATGAAACCAGATTGATCTATTGTTTTGAAAAGAAAGGGGTTCTTGCAGATATAACAGATCATACTTCTGTTATTCCGGAAATTAATACAGAAAAATACACGGCCTTAAAAGCAGAAGGTTTAATAAATAATGGTATGATTCCAAAAATGGATAATGCTTTTTCAACACTTCATCATGGTGTTAAAGAAGTAATTATTGGTGATGCGAAAGATTTAAAAGAGGTGAAAAAAGCGGGTAAATTCGGAACTAAACTGGTATTATAAATGCAGACTGAAAACTTATCCGTTCATGCGCTTGAACTTTTGAAAAAACTGATCTCCACTCCTTCCTTTAGTACAGAAGAAGGTCAAACCGCTGAATTAATTGGCGATTTTCTGAAAAGTAAAGGGGTTAAAACCCATCGCAAACTGAATAATATCTGGGCATACAATAAACATTTCAACAAAGATAAACCAACTATTTTACTCAATTCACATCATGATACTGTGAGGCCCAACTCCGGTTATACCCGGAATGCCTTTAACCCGGCTGTTGAAGGTGGCAAATTATACGGTTTGGGTAGTAATGATGCCGGGGGTTGCCTGGTATCATTAATCGCTGCTTTTCTATACTTCTATGATCAGGAAGGTTTAAATTATAATATTTGCCTGGCAGCTACAGCTGAAGAGGAAATATCCGGAACTAATGGATTGGAATTAATTTTGCCCGAACTGGGGGAATTAGACTTTGCCATTGTTGGCGAACCCACAGAAATGCATCTGGCTATTGCCGAACGTGGATTATTGGTTCTGGATTGTGTCTCGCATGGTAAAGCCGGGCATGCTGCCCGTGAGGAAGGGGAAAACGCCATTTACAAAGCATTAAAAGATATTGAATGGTTTCGCAGCTACAAATTTCCTGAAGAGTCTAAACTATTTGGACCCGTAAAAATGACTGTGACTATTATTGAAGCAGGTTCACAACATAATGTAGTTCCGGCCAAGTGTAATTTTACCGTTGATGTAAGGGTTACTGATGCTTACAAAAATGAAGAAGTATTAGAAATTATCCGGTCTCATGTAACTTGCGATGTTAATCCGCGGTCGGTCAGATTAAAACCTTCATCCATCAGCACAGATTATCCTATTGTTAAAGCCGGAATTGCATTAGGGAGAAAAACTTATGGGTCGCCAACCACCAGCGACCAGGCTTTACTGGATATTCCATCCTTAAAAATGGGCCCCGGAGATTCCGCAAGATCACATATAGCGGATGAATTTATTTTTGTGGATGAAATAAAGGCCGGAATTGAATTATATATAAAAATGATAAAAAGCATAAATCCGCATGAAACTTTGGAATAAAGGAAAAGAAACAGAAAGAGCAGTAGAGAAATTTACTGTTGGCAAAGATCGTGAACTGGATTTGCACTTAGCTGCATTTGATGTACTGGGTTCTTTGGCGCATACCCAAATGCTCGAAAGTATTGGTTTACTCAGCAAAGAAGAATTATCCTCTATCCAAAAAGAACTAAAAAATATTTATGGGGAAATTAAAGAAGACAAATTTTCTATCCAGGATGAGGTTGAAGATGTTCATTCGCAGGTTGAATTACTGTTAACCCAACGCATTGGTGAAGCCGGTAAAAAGATACATAGCGGACGTTCCCGGAATGACCAGGTTTTAGTTGACCTGAAATTATTTTTCAGAAGTGAAATACAGGTATTGGTTAGAAACACTGAAGTATTATTTGATCAGTTAATTAGCCAGAGCGAAAGCAATAAAGACAAACTTTTGCCGGGTTATACTCATTTGCAAATTGCCATGCCCTCCTCTTTCGGGCTATGGTTTGGCGCTTATGCGGAAAGTTTGACTGATGATATGGAACTGATGTTAGCCGCATGGAAAATCTGCAATAAAAATCCATTGGGTTCGGCGGCAGGTTACGGCTCTTCTTTCCCCTTAAACCGTACCATGACCACTCAATTATTAGGTTTTGAAACACTTAATTACAATGTGGTTTATGCGCAAATGGGTCGTGGAAAAACAGAACGGATCTTAGCACAGGCCATGGCCTCTGTTGCAGCAACTTTAGCTAAACTGGCTATGGATGTCTGTCTGTTCATCAATCAGAATTTCGCTTTTATTAGTTTTCCTGATGAATTAACCACGGGCTCTAGCATTATGCCTCACAAAAAAAACCCGGATGTTTTTGAACTGATCAGGGCGAGGTGTAATAAAATTCAGGCTTTGCCCAATGAACTTGCTTTAATGACCACCAATTTACCTTCAGGCTATCATCGTGATCTGCAATTATTGAAAGAAAACCTGTTTCCCGCATTTCAATCTTTAAATGAATGTTTAGAGATGACGGCATATATGCTACAGAATATCCGTATACATGACGATATTCTGGCAGATAAAAAATACGCTTATCTGTTTAGCGTTGAAGCAGTAAACAAGGAGGTTTTAAAAGGAGTTCCCTTTCGGGAAGCTTACAAAAAAGTCGGGCAGGCCATTGAAAATAACGAGTTTATACCTGAAACAACCGTTTATCACACACATGAGGGAAGTATCGGAAACTTATGTAATGATCAAATAAGTTTAGCCTTTAAAAACGTTTTACAAAGCTTTAATTTCTCCAAAGTGGAAGAGGCAATAACAGCATTACTTGCAAAAAAGATATAATATATCTACCTTGAAAAAATACAACTATTAATGATTACTAAAAATTAAACCAAAGAATGAGTGTTTCTGTATTAGCACAAAATTTAAAAGGATCTGAAATTATAAAAATTGGCGGCGAAATTAACGAGCTGAAGAAGAAAGGTCAGAATATTGCCAATTTAACCATAGGCGATTTTGACCCTGAAATTTATCCAATTCCAAAAGGGTTAAAAGATGGAATTATTGAGGCCTATCATAATAATCAAACAAACTACCCGCCGGCAGACGGGGTAACTATTCTGCGTGAAAATATTACCCGTTTTCTGCATGAACGCTATCATTTAGATTATTCAAGCAACCAGGTTTTAGTTGCCGGAGGTTCACGTCCGTTAATTTATGCTACCTATCTGGCATTAATAGATCCCGGCGATAAAGTATTATATCCCACTCCCTCATGGAATAACAATCATTATTGTCATCTTTCCGGGGCAAATGGCATTGCGATAGAAACATCGGCGGAAAATAACTTTATGCCTACTGCAGATGATATCCGCCCGCATTTAAAAGGCGCCAGCATGTTGGCATTATGTTCTCCGTTAAATCCAACCGGGACCATGTTCGCAAAAAAAGATCTCACAGAAATTTGCGATCTGATCATTGAGGAAAATAAAAGCCGTACTCCCAGCCAAAAGCCTTTATACTTATTATATGACCAGATTTATTCATTACTTACTTTTGGTAATAAACAACATTTTGATCCGGTTACCTTACGCCCCGAGCTAAAACCGTATGTCATTTATATTGATGGTATTTCCAAATGTTTTGCAGCCACAGGTGTACGTGTAGGCTGGGCTTTCGGGCCTGAAAATGTGATCGGTAAAATGAAATCTATTTTAGGCCATGTGGGCGCATGGGCGCCAAAAGCAGAACAACTGGCAACAGCTAAATTTCTTACCCGAAC
>JBASZP010000398.1:0-7562 GCA_049660965.1 Daejeonella sp.
CTCCCTGCACTTTACTGCCAATAAGAAAAGAAACTGACGCGGAAAAAACGACTGTAAATGTGAGCCTGAGCTTAATAAGTTTATTAAAATCTGATATAAAACTCATTATATTGATGTTTTACTATACAGTTTATTCTTTTTTAATAATAACATGAGGTAAAACTGGGAACCAAATACCAGGCTGGCTAACAAAATATGAATGGATTGCGCAACGGGTGGTAAAGCCCAATAGCTTAAAGTTATACCGGTTATAATTTGTGCAATAATTAATAGAATAGAATAAGAACTATACTTTAGCTGAAAACTATTTGTGCGGTAACTGCGCCTGATGATAAAAAACAATAAAATATTAATAGCGGTAACTAAAAATGCTAAGTCGCGATGAATTTCAAAATTTAACCCCACGTTCCTTACCCATTGAGAGCGGTTTAAATTATTCATCATTGATGAAATTGCATCAATCTGTTCACGTACTTCTGTTCCAATTATAATTTGAATGAGAGTTAAAAGAACAGCAAAAATTGCCAAGTTTTTAATAAAGCCCGCGGATTTATGATTTAAAATACGGTCGTCCCTTAACGTACGTGCTTTAAAAAATGTATAAATGCAAATGGCAACTATCAGTAAAGCTACCAGCATGTGTACTGTTACTACCCAGGCTAATAAATTTGTGGAAACCACAATTGACCCTAACCAACCCTGAAAGCCCACCAAAAGAACATTGAATAGACTTAAAAAAAATATCCGTTTACTGGATCTTAAATAGGTTAATGAGGTTAGCACACAAACAATTAATAAAAAACCACAAATAACCCCAATTAAACGGTTTATATATTCGGTCCAGGTTTTTAAAGCGTTAAATTCTTCGTGCTGCAAAATGCTTTTGTCATCTCTTATTTTATTTGCCAGTTCTCCATATCCCAGAACATCCAGTGTTTTTGCAAATCGCTCGTTTTTTAGCTTACGCTGAGAAATAAATTTTTGCTGGTAGTTTTTTGGAAGCTGAGAAACATGGGTTGGAGGAACATAAGCGCCAAAACATTTAGGCCAATCGGGGCATCCCATACCTGAACCGGTGCTTCTTACAATACCTCCGGCGAAAATCAGAACAAAAAGAGTGATGATAGTAATTAAGTTTACTGCCAAAAATCTTTTTTCACTGGAGGGATACATTTTCCGTTCTTAATTATTTGCGGTTTCGGGTTGACAGTTAATTAATAAAATAGCAGCCCGATTACTTATTTGCGGGGCAGCTATTTTATTGCTATCATTAATACAGGCTATAATTATACCTGTTCGTTACTTTCCTGCTCCACTAATTGCCGGGTTTCCCATTCTTCCTGTATTCGTTCTGCTTCCGGATTTCCTTCAAAATCATGCGCTAAATTAGAACTCATTGTTTTAGAAAAAGGAACTGTTTGAGGAATAAAATCTTCATCATGGCCTGGTTTACTGTAATCATACGGCCAGCGATAAACTGTAGGGATTTCGCCGGGCCAGTTTCCATGCAAATGCTCAACCGGTGTGGTCCACTCTATAGTATTTGATCCCCATGGGTTTTGAGGCGCTTTTTTTCCGTAAAAAATGGAGTAAAAGAAATTCCAAAGAAATGCAACTTGTGCAATAGCGGATATTATTGCTGCCCATGTAATGAAAGTGTTTACTGTTAACCATTCTTTCATGAACTCGAATTCAGTAAAGGCATAATATCTACGCGGTACACCATCTAATCCCATAAAGTGCATGGGGAAAAATACAAGGTATGCACCTGCAAAGGTAAGCCAGAAATGTAAATACCCTAATTTCTCATCCATCATACGGCCAAACATTTTAGGGTACCAATGATAAACTCCGCATAACATTCCGAATATAGCGGCAGAACCCATTACCAAGTGAAAGTGAGCAACCACGAAATAGGTGTCATGTAAATTAATATCCAATGCGGCATTTCCTAAGAAAATTCCTGTTAAACCACCGGATATGAAAAACGATACCAGGCCAATACCAAAAAGCATGGCGGGTGTAAACCTGATATTACCACGCCATAATGTAGCGAGATAATTAAATGTTTTTACTGCTGAGGGTACCGCAATAATTAAGGTTGTGATCATGAATACGCCTCCCAGAAAAGGGTTCATACCCGTAACAAACATGTGGTGTCCCCATACAATAAATGATAATACAGTAATACCAATTAATGAGTAAACCATAGCATGGTAACCAAAAATAGGCTTACGGGAATTTGTAGCAATAACCTCTGAGGTTATACCCAGGGCAGGCATAATAACAATATAAACTTCGGGGTGACCCAGGAACCAGAACAAATGCTGCCATAGAATAGGACTACCACCCTGGTTTGGCAAAACCTCGCCATTTAAAACAATATCGGACAGATAAAAGCTTGTACCAAAACTACGGTCGAAAATTAATAATACAACCCCTGCAACCAATACCGGAAAGGATAGTACTCCTAAAATAGCTGTTAAAAAGAAAGCCCAGATAGTTAATGGCATTTTCCACATGTCCATACCTTTGGTACGCATATTTAATACGGTACTGATATAGTTTAAGGCTCCCATTAATGAGGATGCAACAAATAATACCATACTAATTAACCATAGGGTCATACCAATACCAGAGCCTGAAATAGCTTTAGGCAGCGCTGATAAGGGAGGATAAACGGTCCATCCTGCACTTGCAGGGCCTGTTTGGGTAAAGAAAGAACCCATCATAATTACACAGGCCATAAAAAAGAACCAATAGGATAACATGTTAATGAAAGGCGATGCCATATCACGTGCCCCTATTTGCAATGGGATGAGAAGATTACTAAATGTACCGCTTAAACCGGCAGTAAGCACAAAAAACACCATCATTGTGCCGTGTATAGTAACTAATGCCAGGTAAAAGTCGGGCTTAATGCGGCCTCCCTCAGCCCATTTCCCTAAAAATGTTTCCAGTATTGGGAAAGATTTGTCAGGCCAGCCTAATTGCAATCTGAATAATACAGAAAGTATCATGGCAATAACTGCCATAATGATACCAGTAATAAGAAATTGCTTGGCAATCATCTTATGATCCTGGCTAAAAATATATTTAGTTATAAACGTTTCTTTATGATGACCGTGATCATGACCATCATGATCATGGTGGTGTATTGCTGTATCCTGTAATAATGCTGTGCCTGCCATTATCTATTTTTTTAATTTAGTATTTAACACGATGTTGTTCTGCTGAACTGTTTTCTTTTGTTCAGCTGTCTGCATTTCTTTCTTCACATCGTCATTATAAAATAACTTTTGCTTCGCAATCCATTCCGCGTATTCTTTTTCAGTTACCACAAGAACAACTTTTTGCATATTATAATGAGCTGATCCGCATATTTTAGCACATAATAAAATGTAATTATAGCTTGGGTTATTCCGTTTTTCCCGCATTTCTTCTGTAGTAAAACGTGGTGTAAATTGAAAATTGGTTACCATTCCGGGTACCGCGTTCATTTGTACTCTGAAATCAGGAATGTAAAAACTATGTAATACATCTTTTGAACCAATATTAACTCTCACCGGACGATTAACAGGAATCATAAGCGTATCTGTGAACTTATCATCCCAGCTTTTAGAGTCTTTAAAATCTATACCCATAGCGTTAGTCGCAGTAATCAATTTATAATTACGTAATCCGAATTGATTATCAGCACCAGCATAGCGTAAGTTCCATTTAAACTGCTGCCCAATTACTTCAATGTTTAGAGCTTTCTTTTGATCTGCTTCAGAAACATTGGTAATACTGCGCCATGTAAAAAAACCTAATAATACCAATACGGTTAAAACTATAGCGGGAACAATTGTCCAAAGACGCTCTACTGCATTATTATGAGGGTAGTAATATGCTTTTTTCTTTTCAGACCCTCTGTATTTGAATGAGAACCCAAAAAGCAAAATATGAGTTAAAATAAATACAATGGTAGTAATGATCAGCGTAATGTTAAACATGAAATCAATACGTTCTCCATGAACTGTGGCTGATTCATGAATTCCCATTGAGCCTTGTACGGTATATGACCAGTAAACTCCGTACATCCCTGCTATTAAGGCAATAGCGAATAAAACGCCCTGTAATCTTCGCCAGTCAAAGCGGGATTTTCTTCCCTGCATTTCCCGGCTTAACTCATATACCCTAAGTATTTTTCCAATAATACCAATGAAAATACATCCCAGAAAAAATAAAAGCAGATAGTAGGATGCAGATTTATATAGAGGGGATCTGTCAACCTCTGGTTTAGCTTGTTCTGCCTGTGAAAATGCAGTAGTATCAACTGCTGTACTTATTAAAGGCTCGGAAGCTGAAGATATTCCGGAACTTGATGCAGTATTTGCAGTTTCTTTAACTGCCGATGCTGTATCAACAGCAGTTGCTGCTGACGCTGTATCTTTTGCTTGTACCTGTGCAAAAGATGTTTTAATATTTATAAGCGAAGTACAAATGACTATTACTGTAAATATTAATTTTATTAAATAATTTCTCAACCTCATTTTTATCGAATAATACATTATACTGTAATCTTATTCACTTTATATCTGGTGATTTAAGCTTTCCTGTAAAAAAGGATGATTTACAGGTACCAGAGATTTCTTGCTTAACTGATTTAACATCAGAAAAGAAAATAAACCTGCAAAACCAATAAATGAGCCTATTTCAATCAATC
This sequence comes from Daejeonella sp., assembly GCA_049660965.1. Taxonomy (GTDB): domain Bacteria; phylum Bacteroidota; class Bacteroidia; order Sphingobacteriales; family Sphingobacteriaceae; genus Daejeonella. Next base: position 4,709 of record JBASZP010000398.1, read on the forward strand.
CAAATCCGCGATTTTCTGCCACAGTACCAGGCATAATCATCATATAATAATCTAACCAATGTCCGCATAATAATAATATACATACAAACATCATTACGTTGAGCTTTCGTTTAGAATCACGGGCCATTAAAATTAATACCGGCGAAACAAAGTTGATTATTATGTTCACCCAGAACCATGGTAAATATTCCGGTTCCCAGCGTTTATAAAAATATACCGTTTCTTCAGGGATGTTTGCATAGTATATCAGCAAAAACTGAGCGAACCAAACGTAAGTCCAGAATATAGAGAATGCAAAAATAAACTTTCCAAGATCGTGTAAGTGATTTTGGTTAATCCATGAAAGATATCCGGATTTTTTAAGCAAAATTACTGTAAGTGTTATTGCTGCTAAACCGTTTACCCACATTGCCGCGAAATTGTACCAGCCAAACATGGTTGAAAACCAATGGGCTTCTAATGACATAATGGTATCAAAAGCCCATATTGGGGTTGTAAAGCCAAATATTACCAAAAATACAGCAGACCATTTAAAACTTTTATTGTAATTTTTTAACCCTCCTACTGCATCTTCATTATTAGAATATCTGGTCAGCATCATGGAAAAAATACTATATAATCCCAGGAAAATAACTAAACGGGTTAAAAAGAAAGGAACATTTAAAAACCCTGATTTACCTGCAATTAATGCATCATAGTGTTCAGAACCTTGCTCGGACAGACCATGAGCAGCCCAATGCTTATATAAATAAGGTACTGTTATTTCTTTACCTTCTTCTATAATAGTATGAGTAGTAAATAATCCGGCAGCACAAATAATAATAAGTATTAGAGAAGCATAAGGTAAAACTTTTGCAAATGCCTGTGGTATGCGTAATAAACCTGCTGACCAGCCTGCCTGTGCTACAAATTGTAAAGCCAGAAAGAAAGTGCCTGCAGCACAAACACAGGTAACATAATATGCAACTAACAACAGATTGGCAAAAGTGCGCTCACCCTGACCTGTTAAGAAACCATAAGCTACGGCAGCCACGCCAATAAGTATAGCTATTAAAGTCCAGGTTTTAGCTTTGCCTGAAAATTCAAACTGTTCTGTAAAATTATAAGTATGATTATGACTGTGAGTTCCCATCTGGTTTTAACAATTGATTATTGTAATTTTTGTAGTTCGCGAACGTACATAACTATTTTCCATCTTTCTGTAGGGGTTAACTGATATTTATGTGGCCCCATGAGGTTAACTCCATAAGTAATGGTATGAAATATTTTTCCATCAGTGAGATCTTTCATTGACCCGCCACGTGATGATGTCCCTTTAGAGTAAGAAGGCGGTGCAGGAAATTTTTGCATTTGAACAATAGACCCATCTCCCTGCCCCTGTAAACCATGGCAATGTTTACACATGTTTAAATAAAGCATTTTCCCTTCTTCTAATGTGGGTTTTGTTATTTCTAAAGGATTCTTTAATTTTTCGCTGGCTAATTGGTAACCCTCAACAGTATTTGGAAAATCTTCTTCTACTTTATCAAAGCCAACAGGTATTGTACCGCCTGGGGGAGTTTGTGCAGTTTGGCCGTTTTTAAAGTTCTTATTAGGCTGGTCAGGATTATAAGCCTTAGGATCGTACATATTACGGGCATATTCTAAACCTGTGCTACGTTCATCAGAACAGGAAGAAATAACCGCAATAGCAGAAACAATTAAAAAAGCAGCGCTAACTATTTTAAGCTTATTCATAACTAACATATTTTCTTTCATTGTGCTTAATTTCTACAGCACCGGCTTCTTTTAAAAGATTGTCTATTTTATCAGGATACGGGTTCGCCTGTGCATCAATAGCCACAACAAAACGGTCATTTGTGGCTCTTAAATCCATTACACGCGGCGCTCTGCCTGGGAATAAATGATTTCTGAAAAAGTAAGTTCCTCCCATACCGAAAGCACAAAACAAAACGGTCAACTCAAACATAATTGGAACAAAATCAGGGAAAGCAAATGCGGGTTTTCCTCCGATATTCATTGGCCAGTCATATACAAGCATATAATAGATCATTGAAAATGCTGTAATGGTACCAGTAATACCGAAACAAAAAGCTACAATACCTAAACGTGAAGGTTTAATTCCTAATTTGTCTTCAATACCATGTATAGGCATAGGAGTATAGACATCATAAATGCTGACATTATTCTCCTTTAGTTTATCTATTCCGTGCATCAGATCATCCGGATCTTCAAAATGGCCTAATATATATTTCGTATTGCTCATTTTTAAAATTTTACTAATTCAGGTTCCTGCAAAACACTGTCATATTTTTTTAAGGATTCTTGATAGGACTCTGCTTCCTCACTCTTAACCTTACCTGCCCTAATTAATTTTTGTTTAGCCTGATCACTGGATGATTTTAGCAGTAATTTCACTTCGGCTATCGCGATAGCCGGTAAAACCCGTAAAAACAAAAGAAATAAAGTAAAGAATACCCCAATAGAACCTATAAATACAGCAACGTCCACCCAGGTAGGATAAAACATTACCCAGCTTGAAGGCAAATAATCACGATGTAATGAAGTCACAATAATTACAAAACGTTCAAACCACATACCTATGTTTACCACGATAGATAATATCCAGGATGCGGCTATACTTGTGCGTATTTTCTTAAACCAAAACAACTGCGGAGAGATCACATTACAAGTCATCATACTCCAGTAAGCCCACCAATACGGTCCGCTTACGCGATTTAAAAACGCGTATTGCTCGTATTCCGCACCAGAGTACCAGGCAATAAATAATTCTGTTAAATAAGCTACACCAACAATAGAACCTGTTACAATAATAATTTTATTCATTGATTCT
>JBASZP010000399.1:0-3300 GCA_049660965.1 Daejeonella sp.
GTATTGTTTTATAGTTATTAAGTATGAAGCTTGGGTCTGTTGTCGTCTACCTGCGTGCTTCACATATAATATTTTCCAGCTTATCGTCTTGTATGAATATTATAGGCTCATCATGATGCACCAGCCATATAACTTCATCCTTTCGTTAAAAAGAAGATATTACTAGTTCAATTAAATATTTATTATTTTTGTATATGGAAACAATTATTGTAAGCCCAAAAACTAAAGCAGAATTTAAACTTCTGACTGATATACTACATAAAATGAAAATTGCTGCTAAGGTGCTTACTGATGAACAAAAAGAAGATATTGGCTTAGGCATGATGATGAAAGAGGCTGACCGGGGTAAAAAAGTATCCAGAGAAATTATTATGAAAACACTAAAAGATTCATGATCGTTGAATTTTTAGCTCATTTTCAAAAAGATGTACAAAAATTAAGCAACAAAGTGTTTTAGATGAAATACAACAGCTCATATCAAACGCTGAACAAGCCCGCAATATAAATAGCCTTAAAAATCTAAAAAAATTAAAAGGCTATAAAAATGTATATCGTTTGCGTGTTGGAGATTACCGGATAGGCATTTTTATCGAAAAGAATACTATTGAATTTGCCCGCATAGCTCACCGTAAAGATATATAAGCTCTTTCCATAAACTCCCCATTAATACTTATTCTGAGTTTAACTTTCAGGTTAATATATTACTCATGGTTCTTAAAAAGCTTCCTTAATGCACCATTTTAACAAAGACGGTTTAATAACTGCATCCTATGCCATAGAATTGGGTATCGTATTTAGCGGACTTTATTTTGTTGGCCCGGGAAATATAGTGTGGATAAGAGGTAGATAGTTTAATAATCATATTTCAGCTAACTATACCAATATTTGGTATTTCATATACTATAAATGGAGCGACTAAAACACCTATTATAAGAAAACAGAAAGGGGTTTCTAATCAGAACCTCCTTACTGTTTTTATTAAAATGATTATAATATACCCTATATGCTAAAGAACTAAACTTATTTATAAATCTACTGGTTTTTATTTAGCAATAGTAAGTTTATATGTTTTATAATTAGCACTGGCATTAATAGTACTATTTCCTTTCAAATTTAAAACTAAAAGTTTTGTTGCTGTGCCTGTTACACTTCCAACTACTAAATCAACACGTATATATCCGAAACTACTATTAGCCGGGATAGCAAATTTTCCCGGATTAGCAATAGTGTAATGTTGCCCGGAAACAGCTGTGCTAGTTGGATCAACTTCATATTCAAGTTCTGTTGGAGAAGATAACTGACTACCTACTAATTGAACTTTTACACTATCATATCCAGGAGATGCAACCGTACCAACACTTCTGGTTTTAATAGCTGGTATAAATTCTACTAGTGCAGGCCCAGAATAAATATTATCTTTCTCTTTCATACATGAGATTAATATAAACCCCAAATTTGATAATAGAATACTGTATATAATAAATTTTTTCATGTGTTATATTAATTTAATAGCCGAAATTTTGGATTAATTGTTTATTTATATCAATTTCTGTTTGTGGAATTCTAGCAAGTATTTTAAAATCGTCAAACGGAATAGTAGAATTTGGTGTAGCATTAGCAGGCAAAGTTGTTGTTGATTTGTTAACATTTAGTCCTAAACGAATTAAATCAAACCAGCGAAATCCTTCATAGGCTAATTCCACCCTTCTTTCTTTCAAAACAGCTGCTAATGTAACCGGAATCACTCCTAATCCCGCACGTACCCTAATTTTATCTAGGTCTGTTTGTGCAACCGCTGTATTATTTAACCTCATATTTGCCTCCGCACGTGTGAGATACATTTCTGAAATCCGCATCAGTTTTATATTATCTAACTGAGCACCTTTAGCCGCAGGATATTTTTGGTTCCATAAAATAGCTTCTCCACCTTTTGTAACGGGTATAAGTAAATTTTTCCGTACATCTCCCGTTTCATAATCAGCCATTAAATTAGCTTGTGGCGCTAAATCTCCATATCCAGAACCAGCTGTGGTAACAGGATTAGATCTGGTATAAATTGAAGTTAGCATATCACTACCTGTGCTTTCAGATATTTCAAAATTTAATTCAAAAATTGATTCTGGAGAACTTTTAGATGTCCATATAGTATTGTAATCAGCAGGTAAAACTACAAATTTATTGTAAGTAGCTCCCTGCTGATCAATTACCTGTGTTGAATAATTTACAGCATCAGCCCATTCTTCTAAGAATAATGATAACCTTGCTCTATAGCCTAACGCAGCTACTTTTGTTGCATGGATTGGAGCTAATGAATTATCAATTACTAAAAGAGAAATTGCCGCATCTAAATCTGTTTTTACTTGTGCAAATACGTCTGAATTTTTATTTCTGGCAGGAAAAACAATATCGCCTGGAAAAGCTTTTACATACTTTAATACAACTGGCACCCCTAAATCTGATTTACCGGCCGGGATACGATTAGGATTATATCCATAACTCTTAGCTAAATCAAAATATACAAGCGCTCTTAAAAATAATGCCTCTCCTTTTACCTGCTTTCTACGTGCGTCTGTAAAGCCGGGTGTAGCATCTACATTTTCAATTATACCATTTAGTTTATTAATAGTGGCATAAGCCCTTGCCCAAATATTTATAGTTGAAGCAACAGCATTATTTGATTCATTCACAAAGCGATTAGAGTTTGAGCTTACAACTCTCATATTATCTGACAAAACTTCAGAAACAACTATAAAATCTCTGCCGTAATAAGTTGTATTTTGTAAATCATTATATGCTGCATTTAAAAGTCCTTCAATACCAGTAGCATCAGCTAATGCTACACTTGCATCAATTGAATTTTTAGGTAAAGTTTCCAGGGTTTTCTCACATGATGTGAGAAAATATATACCTGTAAATAATATGATTATTTTTTTTAATAATTTCATGTCTATAAATTAAGTTAAATTAAAATCCAATATTTATACCTGCTGTATAATTTTTACCTTGAGGGTATTGACCAAAATCTGAACTAGTCCCAACAATACCTGTTGTAGCAGAGATAGTTGTATTTACAAATTCTGGATCTATCCCTGTATATTTAGTTAAAGTCCATAAATTTAATCCTTGTAAATAAACATTAACACTACGTAGTTTAACATGTTTTAAAACAGACATAGGTAAATTATAGGATAAGGTAACTGTTTTCAATCTAATATATGATCCATCCTCAAAAAACCTATCACTGGTTGCATATTGTGAAGTATGCGAAACTCCGGGTTCATTGTTTATTACACCTCCCGA
>JBASZP010000400.1:0-5966 GCA_049660965.1 Daejeonella sp.
GCCATGATGTTGGACACGACCACGACCATGAAGATGGTGACGGACATGACCATTCAGGTAATGAAAACAGCAGTACATTAAAAATGTTTCTGCCAGCTATTATTAGTTTGCTTTTATTGCTTGCCGCCATTGCATTTGACAATTGGATTCCGCAATCATGGTTTACCGGCTGGGTTCGTATAGTATGGTATGTAGCAGCTTATTCGCCTGTAGGCTTTCCTGTTTTAAAAGAAGCGGTTGAAAGCATTGGAAAAAGAGAAATATTTTCTGAATTTTTATTGATGAGTATTGCAACAATCGGTGCATTTGCTATTCAGGAATATCCTGAAGGTGTAGCAGTAATGTTATTTTATGCGGCAGGTGAAGTGTTCCAGACATTAGCAGTCAAAAGGGCAAAATCAAATATCAAAGCATTGCTTAACCAGCGGCCGGACGAAGTAACTGTTTTAGAAAACAACCAGCCTAAAACCATTAAAGCAGAAAATGTAAGCATTGGTGCAGTCATACAATTAAAGCCGGGAGAAAAATTGGGATTGGACGGAGAATTGATTTCTGAAACAGCATCATTCAACACAGCGGCACTTACAGGAGAAAGCAAACCAGATTCTAAAGCAAAAGGTGAAACGGTTTTGGCGGGAATGATAAACCTGAACACTGTTGCCCAAGTAAAAGTTACCACTGCTTATACAGATAGTAAGCTGAGTAAAATTTTAGAACTGGTGCAAAATGCCACCGCACAAAAAGCACCCACAGAATTATTTATTAGAAAGTTTGCAAAAATCTATACGCCTATAGTTGTACTGTTGGCAGTTCTTATTTGTATAGTACCGATGTTGTTTGTAGAAAATTATGTTTTCAGTCAATGGTTGTACCGGGCATTGGTTTTCTTAGTTATCAGTTGCCCTTGTGCATTGGTTATTTCAATTCCGTTAGGTTATTTTGGCGGCATTGGTGCAGCCAGTAAAAACGGAATACTATTTAAAGGCAGCAATTTTTTAGACATCATTGCAAACATTCAAAATGTAGTGATGGACAAAACAGGTACAATGACGGAGGGTGTTTTTAAAGTACAGGAAGTAAACATCAAACCGGAGTTTAATAAAGTTGAAATACTGCAAATGGTAAATGCTTTGGAAAGCCAAAGCACCCATCCGGTTGCAACGGCCATACAGCAGTATGTTGGAAATGTCAACACCGAAATAAAATTAAATGCAGTAGAAGAAATTGCAGGGCACGGTTTAAAAGCAGATGTAAACGGCAAAGAAATGTTAGTAGGCAATTTTAAATTGATGGATAAATTTTCTATCAAATACGACATTGACCCTTCAACAATAGTTTACACTTTAATAGCCATTGCTTATGACAAAAAATTTGCAGGTTACCTCACCATTGCCGACAGCATAAAAGAAGATGCACAGGAAGCCGTAAACAAACTGCACAGTATGAATGTAAAAACAACGATGCTAAGTGGTGATAAATCTACTGTCGTAAAATTTGTTGCAGAAAAATTAGGTATAGACAATGCCTTTGGCGACTTATTGCCGGAAGACAAAGTAAATAAGGTAAAGGAAATAAAAGCTAAAAACGAAAGTGTAGCATTTGTTGGTGATGGCGTAAATGATGCCCCGGTTGTGGCATTAAGCAACGTAGGTATAGCAATGGGTGGTTTAGGCAGTGATGCCACCATTGAAACTGCTGATGTGGTGATACAGGATGATAAACCAAGTCGTATAGCAATGGCCATCAACATTGGTAAGCAAACAAAGAAAATCGTTTGGCAAAATATCATTCTTGCCTTTGTAGTAAAGGCAATTGTATTAGCATTAGGAGCCGGAGGCCTTGCAACCATGTGGGAAGCAGTTTTTGCAGATGTGGGTGTGGCGTTGTTAGCAATATTAAATGCAGTGAGAATACAACGAATGAAGTTTTAGACAGTCTCAAAGTGCAATTAATCCACCAATAAACTATTGGCAACCTTAAAACTGATGACTGCCTCTTTTTTTCTGTTTACCAGTATTGTATAAGTCTGGTCAAATTCTTCAATGGCTTTTACTTTTACCGTGTTACCTAACGATATGCCTGCCTTGTCCAGATAATTCAAAAATGCGGGTGTATGGTCTGTAACACCTGTAAACGTACCCTGCTCCTCAATTTTAAGAGTAGATAGCAAGACAGCTTTCGATTTAGGAAGCACCCCATTGGCATCTGGTATCGGGTCGCCATGAGGGTCGGCTTTGGGGAAGCCAAGGAATTTATCCAGTTTGTTAGTGAGGTCTTCGCTGTGTATATGCTCTAATTGTTCGGCAAGGTCATGCACTTCATCCCATTTATACCCCAATTTGTCAACAAGGAAAACTTCCCAAAGGCGATGGTTACGAATAATGCCCACAGCTACTTGTTTACCCTTTTCTGTTAGCTTAAAGCCTTTTGACTTTTGGTAGGTAACCAGTTTCTTTCCGGACATCCTTTTAAGCATGTCAGTTACAGATGGGGCATGCACCCCCATTACCTGGGCAAGTGCTGAAGTAGCTACCACTTCACCGTTGGTTTCCTGTAATTTATAAATGGCTTTCAGGTAGTTTTCTTCTGTAAATGAATGCACTGTTGTAAAATATTTACATGAAGATAAAGAAACAAGTATAAAAATATAATTAGATTAGTCTAATTATTGTATTAAATTAGCCTAATTATTTACTTTTGCCAATGTAGAGATATGAATAAACTTAGGGTTATATCAGCATTAATTTTTGTGATTATCGGCATAGTTGCCTGCCAAAAACTGTTGCCCAAAGCCCCACCCGACAATGAGCTGTTAGATGGTCCTGTTGAGGGGCTCAGCTACGAGGAGAACCGACGGTTCCTTGCAGGTGATGTGGCCTTTAATGACGAAATATTTACCTCTCAGACGGGTTTAGGCTCCATCTTCGTAGCCACCAGTTGTGGCAGTTGCCATGCTGGTGATGGCAAGGGCCATCCTTTTACCACACTTACAAGGTTTGGGCAAATTGATAGCAGTGGAAACCAGTTCCTGAATTTGGGTGGCCCGCAATTACAAAACAGGGCATTACCCGGCTATACACCTGAACGAATACCTGCAGGTGCTACGTTTTCACAGTTCACACCGCCTGCCAACACAGGTTTGGGATTTCTTGAATTGGTCTCCGACGCAGATATATTGTTAATGGCTGACCCTAACGATACAAATGGGGATGGTATTAGCGGTGTACCCAACTACGAAAACCTGCCTTCGTTTGTAACCCCTTTCTCCTTTTCCATTCCAAGAAACGGCAAGTACATTCATCGCTTTGGTAAAAAGGCTGCAGCTTATAATCTATTGCACCAAACAGTAAATGCTTACAATCAGGACATAGGTATTACTTCAACATTTCAGCCAAAAGATGTTTATACCGGATTGAATATTGACCCCGAGGTTTCTGATGTAACGGTACATAATGTTGTCTTTTACCTGCAAACATTGAAAGCTCCCATTCAAAGAAATCAAAATGATGTTGAGGTAGTTCAGGGGAAAAACATATTTATACAAACTGGTTGTGAAAGTTGTCATAAGCAAACACTGAATACAGGGTTTTCAACTATTGCTGCATTATCCAATAAAACTTTTCATCCTTATACAGACTTACTGTTACATGATATGGGGCCGGGGTTGGATGATGGATATACGGAAGGCAGCGCCAAAACATCTGAATGGAGAACTCCGCCACTTTGGGGATTGGGTTTATCTCCAAACTCACAAGGCGGGCAATACTTTCTTTTACATGACGGAAGGGCTAAGAGTATTGAAGAGGCGATACTGCTGCACGGCGGCGAAGCACAGCAAAGCAAACAGCGATTTCAACAGCTTTCCGCTCAAGAAAGAAATAATCTAATACAATTTTTAAAATCGTTGTAGCATTTTATAAATGAACAGAAAAGATTTTATACTTAAATCCTGTGCCGCTTGTGTGGGTGCATCCTCTGTCGCTGTACTTTTAAGTTCCTGCACTGCTACAAAATTTGCCAATGGTAAATTAATAAAAGACGGAATAGTAATAGATGTGAAAGAATTTTCGCTAAAAGAAGCAAATAAGCACCGCTTATACATTGTAGTACGAAACGACGAGTTGCTGTTCCCGATTTGTGTGTACCGGTTTAGTGAAACAGATTACTCAGCCGTGTGGATGCAGTGTGCTCACCAGGGTGCGGAACTAAATGTAGCTGGTGATTATCTTCAGTGCCCTGCACATGGTAGCGAGTATGATAATAGAGGCAGAGTAACCAGTGGACCTGCTGACAGAGATTTAAGAACTTTCCCTGTGACGATTAACAATAACCAACTATTTATTGATTTGAGAAAAACATGAGACTATTTATTTTATCATTGACCTTCATTTTCTTTTCCTCTACTGCTATTGCACAGGTTGACCCTGCATTGCTTCGGAGAACTCCAAAGGATACTTCCGGATTGTTATTAAATATGGATGCAGTATATACCCGTCCCTTTCTTCAGTTAGGAAAACTGCCTGTAGCCTTAGGTGGTTATGCGGAAGCCAATTACCAATATTTACAGCAAGATGGAATTTCTGAAGGCCACCAGTTTCAAATGAGAAGATTGACCTTGTTTGTATCTTCTTCCATTTCCAAACGAATAAAGTTTTTGAGTGAGATTGAATTTGAAGACGGCACTAAAGAAATCAATATTGAATTTGCATCCGTTGATTTCGAATTTGCCCCTTTGTTAAACATGAGAGGCGGAATTGTTATGAACCCCATCGGTGCATTCAATCAAAATCATGATGGCCCTAAATGGGAATTTGTTGACCGCCCTGTCTCGGCCACTCAAATGCTTCCGGCAACCTGGAGTAATGTGGGCTTTGGTGTGTTTGGTAAAAAATATACCAAAGATTGGGTGTATGCTTATGAAGCCTACCTTACCAATGGCTTTGATGATAAAATTATTGATAACGCAGAAAACAAAACATTTCTGCCGGCCAGTAAAGAAAACAAAAACCGGTTTGAAGAAAGCTTTAACGGTAGCCCACTGTTCACCGGTAAAATTGCTGTGAAAAACCGGAAAATTGGCGAATTGGGGCTTTCATACATGGGTGGTGTTTACAATAAGTACCAGGATGATGGGTTGCAGTTGGATATAAAGCGAAGAGTAAATATCTATGCAATGGACTTTAATACTACACTTCCAAAAACCAACACATTCATCAATGCTGAATGGGCATGGGTAAATGTGGATGTTCCTGAAACTTACACCGAACAATTCGGCAGAAAACAGCAAGGTGGGTTTATTGACTTTGTGCAACAGGTTATTAAAAAACCTGTTTTCGGTTTTGAAAAATCAGTTATCAATGCAGCTTTACGTATTGAATATGTAGATTGGAACAAAGGAAAGTTCAAATCAACTGGTGATAATATCAGTGATGAACTATTCTCCATTATTCCAGCAATCAGCTGGCGGCCCACAGCACAAACAGTAATTCGTTTGAACTATCGGTACAACTGGCAAAAAGATATTTTGGGCAATCCACCGACTAAGCTGGCGGGGTTTCAGTTTGGGGTTAGTACCTATTTTTAAACTTCTGCCTTAATCATAATAGCACTGCTTTCAAATTCTGAACTCAAAATTTGCAAGGGGATTTTATCCGGGCAGTATTTTGTTGTTTCTATTAAGTAAACTACTCTCAGGTTAGTAAGCGGCTTTAGCCATGACAGATATTCCCGAAGATGCTCTGCAATTTGCTTAACCGTTGTATTAGGCTTCTCTTTTATTACCAGTATTAATTTTCCATTCTTTTCATTGGTCAGAAATTTTGCTGCTTTCAGCATAGCACCTAAATATCCTTTACGGCTTGTGCCTGTATCACACTCCATAATGATGTACTCATTGCCCTTTTGTAATACTGTGTCTGGCTTATATCCTTTAACAAGCTGTCCACCTGAATTGAGAACTTTGAAGC
>JBASZP010000401.1:0-6578 GCA_049660965.1 Daejeonella sp.
ACCGGGATGTCTTCACCATATTTAAGTTTAAAGGTTTCCAGGTTTTTTTCAATCATACTTTCATCTTCCGAATGGATGGTAACCAGCATTTTACTTTCAGAGAATATCTGCTCCATAGCCGCGGGATTGCTGCACAGTAAATTCCCTGTTCCGGAAAAGTACAAGCCATCGTCTGTTATTCCGCATACATTTCTGGGATTGGTTTTAATGGCTTCATCCCAGTTGGCGCCGTTTACTCCCATAAAAAAAGAATAATTCGCCAGGGAATTTTTAGCGGCAATGCCATACTTTTCTTCCAATAATTCCTGCGTAAGTGTATTAGGGATGGTGTTTGGCATTTCCATATAGGATGTAATACCTCCGGCAACAGCCGCCTTGCTTTCTGTATATATGGTGGCTTTATGGGTTAAACCGGGCTCACGAAAGTGAACCTGGGCATCAATAACCCCGGGTAAAAGGTATTTTCCGCCTGCATCTAAAACGGGAATGTCTTCAGGCGCTTTTAAATCATCTCCAACCTGCTCAATTAAACCATTACGAATTAGCACATCTGTTTTTTTGACTGCGCCCTGGTTAACTACGAAAGCGTTTTTAATAAGCCAGTTCATGTTGTGTGTGGTTTAATGTAAACCTGGGTTCGACTTTGAAATTGCACCTTTGGGCTCATAAGCCTCACCCCATGTATGCAATCACTCAAACAGATACCTTTGCATCCCCTCTCCGGTTGGAGAGGGGCACTCTGAACACTACAATACTTCATTTGCTTACAAGGGGTGAGGCTTTATGCTCATAAATTTATTAATCGAACTCAGGTTATAAAATGTTTAAACTTCCTTAATGTAATGAGAATTGTTGTGCAATTGAATTCGCCCAACCAGAGAACTACTGTTTGTAATTCTCTTTTAAGCCTGTCCGCTCTATGCCGCGGGGCATGTTACTTTTTCCTTGATGAAAAAGTAACCAAAAAATCAAGACAGAACGAAGCTTCCTCCCACAGGCCATACTCCCGGCCCGCCGTTCTGTCTTCCCAATCCTTTTATTCTTTATTTTAATTGCATCACACATTAATTAAGATATAAAATTTCAAGAAGGTTTCGGGCCACGTTTATAAATGATCAGGCCGTTTAAGAAATTACGTAATATCTGGTCGCCGCAGGGTTTAAAATTAGGATGGTCTTCACTTCTGAAAAATGCGCTCAACTCTGTTTTACTGATGGAAAAATCTACCAGTTTTAAAATGTTTACAATTTCTTCGTCATTGAGCTTAAGCGCCACACGAAGTTTTTTCATAATATCATTATTGCTCATGGTTTACTATCTGGAAACTTCAATTTTAATCTTTTTAGTCTTAATTTTTTCATTTTTGATCAATTGCACTACACGATCTATCTTTGTGCGTTTAACCGCCGCGTACGATGAATGATCTAATACCTCAATTAAACCCAGCTCGTCTTTTTCCAACTCCCCCTTTTTAAGCAATAAGCCTACAATATCCACTTTGTTTATTTTATCTTTTTTCCCGGCTGCCAGGTATAAAGTTGCCCATGCTGTCGGCTTGGGAAGGATATTGCGTTCAGGCAATTCTTCAACTTCGGTTTTAGAATTAATGAACGATGGTTTTTCATCTTCGGTTAAAATAACATAGGACGTTCCTTTGGCATTCATACGTGCCGTACGTCCGTTACGATGCAAAAATGCTTCTTCATTATGCGGTAACTGGTAATGAATAATATATTCTATTTCAGGGATATCCAGTCCGCGGGAAGCCAGGTCTGTAGTAATTAACAGGGTATGACTTCCGTTCCTGAATTTGAGCAAGGCACGCTCGCGGTCCTCCTGTTCCATACCGCCATGAAAAACATCATGAGGTAGTTCTTTATCCCAAAGCAAATCACTGATCCGTTCAACAGCATCCCTGTGATTACAAAACACCAAAGTTGCTTTACTGCCTATTTTACAGATCAGGGCAAATAAGGTTTCCAGTTTATCTTCTGCTGCGGATATTACGGCTTTCAGTTTCAGGTCAGGCGAGATCACATGATCTTTCAAAAAATCAATTTCAACTGGTTTTACAAGTCCTGTAAAATCAGGTATCTCAGTCATTTTTGTAGCTGAGGTCAGTATACGTTTCTTTAATCCTTTCAATTGGCTTATAATAAAAGCCATATCATCCTGAAACCCGAATTCTAAGGCTTTATCGAACTCATCTAAAACCAATACCTGTATATTTTCTGTGGCAAAACTCTCGTTCCTGATATAATAGGCAATTCTACCCGGTGTCCCAATTAATACTGCAGGGGCTTGCAGTAAATTATTCTTTTCAATTTTTGTGGAATGCCCGCCATAACAGCAGTTTACCTTAAACCCGGTTTTCATCTGTTTAAACACCTGCTCAATCTGTAAAGCAAGTTCGCGTGAAGGAACTAAAACAAGCGCCTGAATAGCTTTCTTCTGAATATTTAAACTGCTTATAATGGGCAATATGAAAGCCAGCGTTTTCCCCGAACCGGTTGGTGAAAGCAAAACAACATCTTTCTGGCCATCTACACTAATGGCTGCTTTTTGCATCTCATTTAATGCAGTGATCTTCAAATTTGCCAGAACTTTTTCTCTCATTTCAGAGTTTTAATGTCGGTTGTAAAGGTAATTGAATTATTAGCCCGGTTATGAGTATATTTTTAATAGGAAAATGTGTTGTTCGGTTGAATTTTATAGAGTTTACTTAATTAAAACCCTTAGCTTTAACATTATCCCCTTTATGCCGCGGGATATGTTACTTTTTTCCACATAGTTTATATAATAACCCGGAAAAAAGTTTTTAGTAAAGCATTTTTAATTTACTTTTGCACCATACATAAGTTCAGTTGTTAAACCATTCAAAATTAAAAACCCTAACATGAAGAAATTAGTATTATTTGCCTGTGTATATTTATTAGTTACCGGCTTAAATTCATTTGCACAGGAATATAAAAGCAAAAGGGTAAGTCCGCCGGCAAAGGTTACAGAAACCACCACTTTAGGAACTACTATTACTATTGATTACAGCCAGCCGTCTGTAAAAGGAAGAACCATTGGAAAAGAAATTGCTCCCTATGGCCAGGTGTGGCGTACAGGGGCTAATGAGGCAACGGTATTTGAAGTAAATAAAGATGTAAAGATTGAAGATAAAGTATTACCAGCAGGCAAATATAGTTTATACACTATTCCCGGTGAAAAAGAATGGACCATCATGTTTAATAAAACCTGGGATCAATGGGGGACAGATTATAAAGAGGCTGATGATGCTTTATGGATAACAGTTAAGCCCGAAAAATCACCTTCCTTTACTGAACGGATGACTTTCAATATAGCAAAAAGCGGATTGGTGTCTTTAATGTGGGGCGATCATCAGGTAAATTTTAATGTTAAATAATAAGTATAATTTTTAGAAAAAGCTTAAGTTGTAAAACAGCTTGAGCTTTTTTTTTGTCATTGTTTTACGCTTATCCATTCAATATAAAAATCATTATGAAAATTCTTAACTCAATTATTTATTTATTCTTGTTGTTTAGCGTTGTATTTGCTTCATGTAAATCCGGAAACAAATCAAAAAAAGAGCAAAGGGAAGAAAGTTATATTATAAATGATTTTAAGCAGGATAAACTCTATCCTGCAGAAGAACAGGAACTGCAATTCAAATCTAATGGTTCTGTAATTTATGGTTTTGAATATGCCGTAAATGGAAAAGGTCCGCATCCTACCGTTATCTTATTACATGGTTTACCCGGTAATGAACGAAATTTAGATGTAGCGCAAAACCTTAGGCGGGCAGGATATAATGTCGTGTATTTTAATTATCGCGGCAGTTGGGGAAGTAAAGGCACATTCGGTTTTAATAATGCAATAGAAGATACCAAAGCGGTGATTGATTATATATGCGACCCTGCGCATGCTCTTTCCATGAGAGTAGATACCAATAGAATTGCATTAGTTGGCCATAGTATGGGCGCTGGCATTGCTTTAATAAGTGGTCTGCAAGATAAACGTGTAAAAGCGGTTACCGGGATTTCTGTTTTTAACCCTTACACCCTTCTTAAAGGAAAAGATGCACCAGGTAATCTCTTATCCCTTAAAGAATATCTTCTAACCCTTGGGATGCTAAATTGTGATCCTAATCAGTTTTTGAATGATATCCTTAAAAATATTGACCAGTACAACATAGAAGAACTTGCCGCAAATACATCAAAACCTGTTTTAGTAATTGATGAGCATAAAAACAATAATTATTTAGCCAGGTACACAAAAAATAACAAGAAATTACAATACAAAATGTGGGATACGGACCATGCTTTTACAAACAGAAGAATTGCACTAAGCAAAGAAATTAAGACCTGGCTTGATAAAAGCCTGAAACAAAAAACCAAATAAGTCCTTTGCCTGATGAGCATTCCTTCTTCCGAAAATAAACAAACACGCCTGAATAAATTTATTAGTGAAACAGGATTTTGCTCCCGCAGGGAAGCTGATAAACTAATAGAACAAGGGAAGGTAAATATTAACGGTTCTAAAGCAGAAGTTGGAACTAAAGTTAATCAGGGTGATAAGGTAACCATTGACGGAAAACCATTAAATCCTAAAAAAGAACCTATCTATATAGCTTTTAATAAACCTGTTGGGGTTACCTGTACCACAGAGCGGCATGTTAAAGGAAATATTATTGATTATATCAATCATCCTGAAAGGATATTTCCTATTGGGCGTTTGGATAAACCCTCTGAAGGTCTTATTTTTTTGACCAATGATGGCGATATTGTTAACAAAATACTCCGGGCGGGCAATAATCATGAAAAAGAATACCTGGTTACCGTAGATAAACCCCTAACAGCGGACTTTATAAAAAGAATGGGGAATGGTGTTCCTATTTTAAATACCATCACCCAAAAATGCAAGGTTGAACAAAAAAGCAAATATCAATTCAAAATTATTTTAACACAAGGCCTAAACAGGCAAATCAGACGAATGTGTGAAGTTTTAGGTTTTAGTGTAATAAAACTAAAACGTACACGGATTATGAATATTCAACTAAATGGATTAAGTGTTGGAAAATGGCGATATTTAAACCCCGCTGAAATTGCAGCTATTAATCACTTGGTTTTAACCTCCCTAAAAACAGAAGAAGCTTCTGTAATAGACGGGTTTGATTAAAGTGTTGTTTAAAATTATTCCTAACTGGTTTAGTATAAATTTCTAATGATAAACAAATCATATTCTTATATATCCATTTAACAAAAAAGCCTCTGAACAATGCATTGTTCAGAGGCTTTTATTATAGTAATTATTCTCCTTGCAGAGAGCAGATTCTGTTTCCCTGGTCTAAGGTCTCATTAATTTTGGCCTATTCTTTCATAAATTTCAACCGCTGCACACTTCCATCTGTTTGAACAGAGAGAATATAAGCTCCTACCGGCCAGGGTTCTACTGCTAATGAAGGCTGAAAAACCCCTTCGTACATTACCCTGCCCGTCATATCCGTTACTTTCATTTGTACTTGATTTTTGCCCTTTTGTAAACCGGGTTGCTCAATATATAATACCTTACTCACCGGGTTGGGGTAGAGGGTATAGCCTGCACTGATTTTACTATCTCCATTTTTCATTGCTGTGCCTGATCTTGATAGTTTATGGTAATTTTTTTTAGGTTGCTCCTGACCATAAGTCTTGGTAAACAGCAAACATCCGATCATGATCAAACTTATTAATAGTGTATTCTTTCTTATATTCATCTTCATACTCGTTTAAAATTTATTTACTTATTAACAATTACCTGCTTCCTTTTCCAATCCTATTATTGTAGTTCAAAAGAAAACGGGCAAATAGTTTTGCCGGCTTCATAATGGAGATTACTCACTTCCTGATAGCCTATCACCTGACCGTTCATGATCACCTGAACATATTCTAAAGGCCCCGTAGGATCCCAAGAACCTAAGTAACTGACTACTTTAAAATAACCATGTATAGTTCCTTTAGGCCATTTAGGGATTTTATCATACCCGAACGAATCATAACCATGCATACTATAATTGACACCGCCAAATATTTGCGATTCGCAATTAGAAATATTTACACACCATTCCATAGGTGCCCCATCATCCGGAACACAATTGGAATATAAATGTAATTCCAAAGTTAACTTACCCTGTTGATAGAAATCGAAATCCGGAAGTTCTATGACGTCATTACAGGCTATATTCCCGTTATTATTACCTCCATTATTATTGCCGTCGCCATTATTGTTGTTACCGGTATTATTGTTAGGTGGATCCTCCTGGTTCTTATTCTTAATTTGGAATAACTTCGGCTCAGGGAAATGCATGGCTTTTCCGTTATGGTCTGCAGCGGCCGCAGACCAGGAATAGTAACTGCTGGCATGATTAATCGCACCATCCATGGAAATATCCGGGTACTGAAGCGTAATAAACGGGGTAGCATGAAAACCTCCACCACCAACTGAGTTAATGTCTTGTTCAGTATAGGGAAGGTCATTACTGTCCAGCTCACGTTGCAGTTTAAATCTATAGCCATTTCGATAGTAGACACTGG
>JBASZP010000402.1:0-8520 GCA_049660965.1 Daejeonella sp.
TTATAGCTTGTGGTGGTAATCCCGATCTGGTATTTCACAGACCACCATAGGTTTCGAACACTCCTAATTATAAATCCAATTTTATCACTAAGTTCGCCATGCCCTGCGGAACATAGCGAATAGCTGAAAGGGGGTTAATTTGTCGCCTTTCGACTTCGCTCAAGATGACAAATTATAGAATTTTGTGGTCTATTCCTTTAGCTAACAAGTTGAAATAATTTTTAGAACATCCCTGTGAGCAGGTACTCAATACCCAATACTCATTACGCAATACCAATATTTACTCCCTCACTAGTGTAATAAACCCTTTAGCCTGTTCTGTTCCCGGGCCAAAGTTCACTATATAATAATAGGTGCTGGCTACCAAAGGCCGACCTTCTACGGTGCCATTCCAGTTATTCAGGTAAGGTTTCTGGCTAAACATGAGCCTGCCGGCCTGGTCGAATATTTTTACTTCTACTTCGCTGGCGGCGTACTCGGCAGGATTATAAGCTACCCAAACGTCATTAACGCCATCCCCGTTGGGCGAAAGAATATTAGGAATAGTAGCGTTAGCGCTTTCCTTTGTAATAACGAATGTACCGCTTACATCCGTGGGATTATAATTAATGTTAGTTAAAGAGGCGGTAACAGTATAGCTTCCGGCATCCACAGGTGCATCTTCCGAACCATTATAAGTGATGTTTACCCCGCTTAAATTGGGCGGGCTGGTAGTTACGGTAACTTCAAGCGGCTGGCCGGTATATGTTTGTTTTAAATTGCTCAGGGTTAAAGTGGCGCTAACTTTAGGTATGGCATTGCGTAATATAGAAACTGTGTTTCCGTCATTATTTACAATGGCCAAATCCGGTTTTCCGTCCCCGTCAAAATCATTACTAACTACACTAATAGAATTATTGCCGATTATAAAATCTACCTCGGGAGCAAATGAGGAAGCTGCAATAGCCCCTGCCGTACCCGTGTTTTTTAATACAGAAATCTTTTTTTCAAAAGTTGTAACTGCTAAATCCGGTTTTCCGTCGCCGTTTAAATCAGTAATAGCTATACTAAGCGGCGTTTTTCCTTTTCCTTTTATAAAATCTATTTTAGGCGCAAACGAGTTCTGCGTAATTGTTCCAAGGGTACTGGTGTTTCTCAATATGGAAATAAAACCGTTGGTTTCAGTTTCCGCTTGTGCTACTGCCAAATCCGGTTTTCCATCCCCATCCAAATCGTCAATGGCTATGTTTTGAACTTCTGTTTCTACCATAAAATCTACTTTGGCAGCAAAGGTTATTGTTGCTGCTCCTGTGTTAGTGGTATTATTAAATACTGAAACAGTATTACTACCAGAGCCGGTTACTACCATATCCGGTTTTCCATCGCTGTTTAAATCCCTAACGGCTAATTTATAAAGCTCTGCTCCGGCTGCAAAATCTTTGTGCGCTGCAAACGAGTTCTGCGTAATTGACCCAATAGTACCGGTATTTTTTAATACGGAAACAGAACTACTATTATTGTTTGCCACTACTAAATCTGGTTTTCCGTCGCCGTTCAAATCGCTAATAGCTATTTCTACAGGCCTTGTTCCTACCGTAAAATCTACTTTATCATTAAAAGTTATTGTTGCTGCTCCTGTGTTAGTGGTATTTTTAAATACCGAAACAGACTCGCTGCTATTGTTTGCCACTACTAAATCTGGTTTTCCGTCACCATCCAGATCGCCAATGCTTACACCATAAGCATTTCCCCCCGCAGACAAGTCCGCTTGAGCGGTAAATGAGGCAGATGTAATTACCCCGGCTGTAGAGGTATTTTTAAATACCGAAACTGAACTGCTGTTATCGTTCGTTACTGCCAGGTCCGGTTTTCCATCGCCGTTAAAATCTCCAATAGTTACACCATAAGGCAAATTGCCTACTGCAAAATCTACTTTAGGTGCAAAAGTATTCGCATCTATTACACCATTACTTGTAAAAGTAACCTCAAAAGGTTTGGCCGAATAGGCAGTTAAACCCGTTACCCGGTTTAATACCGAGATGGGCTGGTAAGTAGCGCCTACAGGTACCGTTACCTTTAACTGTGTGGCTGAGGCCACGGTTATTTTAGCCTTTACAGCGCCAAAATATACGATAACTTTAGCCTGGTCAACATTAAAACCGGTGCCGGTAATGGTTACTGTAGAGCCAATTTCGCCGCTTTCCGGGGAAATAGCAGTAATGGTTGGCTGGGCATAAGCGGTATCAGCCGTGCTTAAAAGAAATAAAAATAAAAGAGCGGGGATTGTACAAATGTTAAGTAGTTTTTTCATGATTTTTGATTGATATGAATAGTTGTTTATAGGTTTAACCAGGCAGGAGTACTATTTCATCCCGGTTTAATTCTACAAGTATAAGAATTTTATTTAACCGGATACTGAAAGTATAGCTTCTTTGGCGCCGCAGGTTTGCGGGAAGCAGTTTAGGCCACTGATTTTGGCCCCGGGATTTCTGGGAAGGGATTCAGACTACTAATTTACTTGCCGCAGGTTTGCGGGAAGCAGTTCAGACCGCTGATTTTGGTGCCAGCGCCGCTGGGGAGGGATTCAGCCCGCTGATTTTGGCCCCAGCGCTTCCGGCAAGAGATTCAGACCACGCATTTTGATGCCGCTGGTAGCGGGAAGGGATTTAGACCTCTGATTTGCTTGTCGCAAGTTTGCGGGAAGGGATTTTGCCGCCAGCGATTGCAGGGCATAGTTAATGATAAAATAGCATCCGCCCGTTTTTTTATTAATTGAATTAGTATTTTGCAGATCATGAGGAGTGTTCCTAAGGGCACTTAAATTAACAAAGGAAACAGAGGACTCCGTCTGGTAAGAGGCAATTATTCTCTTAAAACATATCTGATCAATTCAAATTAAAATAAACCTTAAACGTAGTTGAATTTACCCGTTTAGAAACATAAAGCTCTTCAAATACTCCCGCCAATCCGCGTATTGACAAATAGTAAGTATTCCCATCCATTTTTGAAAGCCACGATTCAGGAATTTTCTTGTTCGAAATAACAATCCCTTCAAAATTGTCTTTCCAGCCAATACTTTTTTTAAGCAGGATAAAATACTGCTTATTTAATCTTCCAACTACTACCTGCTTATCAACTGCTTCCGAAGCGAGGTTTGCAGGCAGTTGCAATTGATAAACTTTCCTGTCCTTTATATCCTATTTCATTACCCAGGCCAAAACCTGGCTGTTCTTGCTATCGGAGGAACAGCCCAGGGAAACTACGAAAGCAATCAATAAGGCTGTTTTTATTTTAATATTTAACATAGTTATATTTTATCAGGTTAATCAATCTTAATATGGTTTATCAGAAATTACCAGCCCATTTTGGTATCATCCCCTCTGGGGTCTGCCCCGCCTTCGTAATAGCCCCACTTGGTTTTTAATATGGCATTTACCCTTCCAATGGGCCCGCGTTCGGTAATTTTATAACCTTTCTTTTCCAGTTTTACCTTCGTTATACTGTCAAGCGCCCCGTTTTCAACAAATACTTCATCGGGTAGCCACTGGTGATGGAATTTTTTGGCATTAACTGCGCTTTGCATATTTTTATCAAACTCAATTACATTTAAAATGGTTTGAAAAACCGAAGTAATAATGGTTGAACCGCCTGGTGTGCCCACGATCATAAATAGATCCCCGTTCTTTTCAAGGATGGTAGGGGTCATAGAGCTTAACATACGCTTATCCGCTGCAATAGAATTAGCTTCGCCGCCAACTAAACCATACATATTGGGGGTGCCGGGCTTTACGGAAAAATCGTCCATTTCGTTATTTAACAGGAAGCCGGCGCCTTTTACAAATACTTTAGCGCCGTAAGAACCATTTAAGGTGGTGGTAATGGATACGGCATTGCCTTCGCGGTCAACAATGGAAAAGTGGGTGGTTTGTTCGGTTTCTTTCGGCGGAATTTCCCCGGCTTTTACAGCGCTGCTTGGGGTAGCCCTGTTCCAGTCCATATCTTTCATCCGCGAAAGCGAATAACCGGGAGCTAATAATTCTTTTTGGGGTACATGATAAAAATCCGGGTCGCCTAAATGTGTGGCACGGTCTGCATAAACCCTGCGTTCCGCTTCTACAATTAACTGAACGGTGGAATCGGAGTTAAATCCCCATCGCCTTAGCGGGTAATTTTCAACAGATTGCAATAACTGCAACAAGGCAATACCGCCGCTGGACGGGGGAGCCATGGTAATAACCTTATAGCCTTTATAGTTGCCGGTAATGGGATCACGCCATACGGAGCGGTAGTTTTTAAGGTCTTCTTTTGTGATTAGCCCGCCACCGCTTTGCATTTCGGCCACAATATAATCGGCAATGGGGCCGGAGTAAAAGCCTTCCCGCCCGTTATCGCGGATTAATTCCAGTGTTTTGGCCAGGTCTTCCTGAACAAGCAGGTCGCCCGCAAGCCATTTCGCTGATTTTACAAAATAGTTTTTGCCGGGATTGTATTTAATAAAATCCTGCTGGTTAGCATTCAGCTCTACGGATTGTTTTTCTGTAATGGCAAACCCTTTCCGGGCTATATCTATGGCCGGCTGCACAACTTCTGCCCAGCTGAGCTTTCCATATTTTTGATGGGCTTTAACCATTCCATCCACACTTCCTGGTACTCCCACGGCTAAATGGCCTAATAAACTTTTAGCGGCAATGGCGTTACCCGACTGGTCTAAATACATATTGCGTTCAGCCCTGGCAGGGGCTTTTTCGCGATAATCCAGGGTGGCTACATCCCCGCTTTTAGAACGGTAAACCATAAACCCGCCGCCGCCAATATTACCGGCATTAGGATATACCACACCTAATGCAAACTGTACGGCAACCGCGGCATCAACAGCATTACCGCCTTTTTTTAAAATATCCAGTCCTACTTGCGAGGCTACGGGATGGGCCGAAGCAACCATTCCGTTTCTAAATTCTCCGCTATTGTTTTTACCTAATTGTTTGCTTACGCAGGAGCTGATAACTAATAGTATAATAACCAGGCATAGTGTAGAGGATATATTTCCTGTTTTCTTAAACTTTCCATTAGTGTAGATAGGGTTGATCGTATTAAATTTCAACATGTTCTGAGTTTTTATATATTTTTTCAATGAGTTGCTTATTTTTTTCAAAGATAACTTTTCGTTTTAAACTTAGTTTGGGTGTTAGTTCGCCACCGTCAATACTCCATTCGGTGTCTAAAAGTTCAAATTTCTTTACCTGTTCCCATTTGCCAAAACCCTGGTTAAAATGGTCAATTTCCAGTTGAATTTTAGCTATTATTTCCGGGTTCTTAATCATTTCTGCATGGGTAGTATACGGAATTTCTGTTTTTGTACACCACTCTTTTAAAGCTCCAAAAGCAGGAACAATTAATGCTGAAGGGAAACGTTCATTCTCTCCCAAAACCATTACCTGCTCAATAAATTTAGATTCTTTATACTTATTTTCCAGTATTTGAGGGGCTACATATTTACCTCCGGCTGTTTTAAATATTTCTTTCTTGCGGTCTGTGATGCGTAGGTACTTGCCTTCCACTAATTCACCAATGTCGCCCGTATGAAAAAATCCATCCTGGTCAATTACCTGGGCCGTCAGGTCAGGACGTTGGTAATAGCCTTTCATAATATTGGGGCCTTTGCAAAGGATCTCGCCGTCGGATGCGATTTTAACTTCTACATCTTTAATTAGTTTGCCTACGGTTGTAAATTTCATCTGCCCTGTGCCTAAGCCATTTACGGCAATTACCGGCGATGTTTCCGTTAATCCATAACCTTCTAAAACGGGTATTTTAGCGGCCCAGAATACGCGGGCTAAACGGGGTTGTAGCGCTGCCCCGCCCGATACCAATGCCATAATTTGGCCGCCCAATGCCGCCCGCCATTTATTGAAAATTAGTTTGTTGGCAATTTTTAACTTGATTTCATACCACCAGCCATTTTCGCCATTTAGTTCATACTTCAACCCCAGGTTTAATGCCCAGAAAAAGAGTTTCTTTTTAATGCCTTTTAACTCTGCCCCTTTGGCTACAATGCGGTCATAAACTTTTTCCAGCATTCGCGGAACGGTGGTAAACCCATGTGGCTTGACCTCATTTATATCAGCTACAAGAGTGTCCAGGCTTTCGGCATAATAAATAGAAACTCCTAAATAGAGATACATATAGATGATCATCCGCTCAAAAATATGTGAAAGCGGAAGAAAGCTGATGGCTTTAGAAAATCCGGGAGGGTATAGGACACATGAAGCCAGTACATTACTGACCAAATTATTATGGGTAAGCATTACACCTTTGGGCGTTCCCGTAGTACCGGAAGTATAAATTAAAGTAAGCAGATCGTCCGGAGTAATTTGATCGCGATAGTTACTTAGATCTATATCCGGATGCTGATTGCCAATTTGCACTAACTCCTGCCAGTTTTGAACTCCCGGAATTTTATCAAAACTATAGACCTTCAGATCAGTAGTGAGTTCTACCTTTACTTTATTTATTTTATCAAAAAGAGTTTGGTCAGAAACGAAAAGTATCTTTACATCAGCATCTTTTAAGATGAATTTTATATCTGTTTCTGCCAATGTAGGGTACATAGGAACCTGAGTTGCGCCCGTTTGCATAATTCCAAAATCGCAAATATTCCATTCTGGCCTGTTGGCAGACATGATAGCGACCTTATCATTTTTTTGAATGCCCGATGCAATTAATCCCCTGCTGACTGAATCAACCAATTGTAAGAAAGTATTGGTATTATATTTGGTCCACGTACCATCTTTCTTCCCTGCAAACAGGTCATCTTTTTGATGATGTTCTTTAATATGTTGTAAAAGATCAAACACACGGGTTATCTCAATCATCTATTGATTATTTAATACTATTATGTGGATAAGGCAAATTAATTAAAATTTGGTATTGTTCAATATCAAATTTTAAATTTAATGGAATTAATATAAATGAAGGGAGAAAATTAAGAGCAAAAAGAGGTAAAAAAATAATAGCCCCCGATTTAGATTACGGGTTATTTGATATTGATTTATATTTAAATAATGGTTTTAGCTAATTGTTTTCGTGAAAATTATTCTTCAACAAT
Organism: Daejeonella sp.; assembly: GCA_049660965.1. Taxonomy (GTDB): domain Bacteria; phylum Bacteroidota; class Bacteroidia; order Sphingobacteriales; family Sphingobacteriaceae; genus Daejeonella. Next base: position 7,085 of record JBASZP010000402.1, read on the forward strand.
TTCATTATTAGGATAAACCTTTTCTTTAATTTCTTCTTTAAAATAGCGTTTCTGATAGAGTATGATAAGAATAACGCCTATTGAAATTGCCGCATCGGCCACATTAAATACCGGTCTGAAGAAAATAAAATCTTCGCCGCCCCAAACAGGTAACCATTTTGGAAATACTCCCTGTAAAACAGGGAAGTAAAACATATCTACCACTTTGCCATGAAAAAGACCGGAATAACCACCACCTGCCGGAAATAATTTAGCGGGATGATAATAATTACTATCGCTGAAAAGCAGCCCGTAAAATGCAGAATCGATAATATTGCCTAATGCCCCGGCAAATATAAAAGCAACATTTAGTATTAAACCCCGGTGGTATTTGCGTTTAATAAGATAAACCAAACCATAGCCAATACCACAAACTGCGGCAATTCTAAAAAGAGTTAAGGCCAGCTTACCGGCTTCACCGCCAAATTCCAAACCAAAGGCCATCCCGTTGTTTTCGGTAAAATGAATAATTATCCACCTGCCCAGAATATTAAACTCCTGACCTAAGGTCATGTTAAGTTTAATCCAGAATTTTACGGTCTGATCAGCCAGAAGTATTAAAAGTATGGCCAGTAGTGGTTTGGTATAACCTTTCATTTAAGCTTGTTTCAATTTTGCTTCCATACTTAACGTGGCGTGTGGTACCGCACGTAAGCGTTCTTTCGGTATTAGTTTGCCTGTTTCACGACAAATACCATAGGTTTTATTTTCAATTCTAACCAGAGCAGATTCTAAACTTTCTATAAACTTTTTTTGCCTGGCAGCTAATTGATTGATGGATTCTTTTTCTAAAGTAGCCGAACCATCTTCAAGTGTTTTATAGGTGCCGGAAGTATCATCTGTTCCGTTAGAATTTGGACTGCTTAAGGATTGGGTTAATGATGTCAGTTCTTCTTTAGAACTGCGTAATTTTTCTAAAATTAAATCTTTAAATTCTTGTAATTCTGTATCAGAATACCTTGTTTTTTCACTATTTTCCATATTATATTTTTGTTATATCTATTATTAATTCGCTTTCATCTATTTCTATCTTTTCGCCACCTGGTAGTTCCTGATCAAAATCAAATGAATCAGCCAGAATTTCGGCGCAAATATAAGATAAATTATTTTTTAGTGCTTCTGTTAGATAAGGATGATTTTGAATACGCACATTAATTTTATCGGTTACTTCAAAACCTTTCTCTTTTCTTAAATTTTGAATACGGTTTACCAGCTCACGGGCTATTCCTTCCTGTTTTAAATCATTGGTTATAGTAACGTCTAAAGCCACCATTAACTTTCCTAAACTTGTTACCTGCCATCCGGGTACATCTTCGGCAGTAATTTCTACGTCTTCCAAAAGAATAGTATATTCCTTATCTCCTGAAATATTTTTAAAAACGCTTTTACCCGTTTGT
>JBASZP010000403.1:0-5982 GCA_049660965.1 Daejeonella sp.
ATCCCTGAAACTGCTTTCATTCGCCTTGTTCATGCTGCGAAAGGGATCGATTTTTAAAAAATTAAGAATCGAATTGACCGTTTTACGATTGGAATAACTGGATGCTTTATGTAAAGATTTCTCTAAAAAAATATGATTGGTAATGTTATAGATATCGGCACTTTTTTTCAGGAATTTGATAATAGAATTTGCGTTGTCATTCGTTTTTTCTGCCAGTTCATTGGCGAATTTCTCTGCATCAGTCCAGGCGTTTATTATGGTACCATCTTCATAGAAATATTTACAAACCAGGTTCAGTTTATTGTATTGAAAATAATCTTCAGGGTTTTTACCGGCTAATAAAAATAGTTCATCTACATATTGTGGCATAGTAAATAAACTTGGTCCCGCATCAAAGCGGAAACCTTCCAGCTTAATTTCAGAGAGTTTACCCCCAGGATAAGAATTTGTTTCGAATATCTCTACCTCATAACCTTTTACAGCTAACCGTATGGCAGAAGCAATTCCGGCTATACCGGCGCCGATAATGAGGGATTTGGGCATAATATTCAAGGCAGTCTAAATCATTCTTTTGGAATAATCACCTCCAGGTGTTTTTCGTCTGCTTCATCTTTAAGGATTGCCTGTATAATTTCATTCTCTTTATGAATAATAAAGATTCGACCCTCATCAACACGCCACCAAAAATAATATACTTTTCTTGCAACATCTTCACTGTCGGAATCTGGTTTACCAAAAATTTGATAAAGCTGTTTAATAGTTAGATCGTTATTTAAGCGTTGTTTAAAGAATGCTAATGTTCTTTCTCCTTTGTTTAGTCTTTTTATATAATCTAAGTAATCCCTCAAATATCTTAGCTCAAATATATAATCGTATTTATCGTCTTCTTTGAAAGAAAATTTTAAAGGAGAGTTACTATCCTCTCTTTTTACTTGTTTAAAAGAAATTTCTCCGGCGTTAATTGAAAAAGAATAGGTAGAAGAAGGAGGCCTCACTGATTTTATTATCTTACTTATCTCTATACTAGCAGAGTCCTTAGTTTCTCTCAATTCAAAACGCATATTATCATCGTTGTTCTTATAAAAAAAGATATCTGCACCTGATTTATAGGGATCTTTATCTTTTTCACCATATTTCAATAGATAATTCTTAAACAGATCGAAATTTTTAGAAGTTAAAATATCTTTTATTCTTGTTTCTTCTACTTTCAATAAGATATAATTCTCTGTGACTTCTTCTATATTGATTTCGAAATTGTTCCAGTAAGTAGTTGTAGGGATGGAGCTATCATAAAACTTTAAATTTTCAATTTTATCACCTAAAGATAAGGATACTTGTATTTCCCCCCTTCTAATATATGTACTATATCCAATAGAGAGATTTTCATCTCCATCATCATTAAATCTTAAGCTTTTTGATCCATATAGGTTTATTTTATAATAAATATCCGGTTGTAACTTCTGGGAAGTTGGACCAATAATTATCTCTTTTTTACCACCATGCTCACCAGAGAAATATGCTCTCATAGGCAGAGAATTATGAGGAATTATTGATATAGATATTTCCCCTTCATCAATAAAATAAGTACCCATCATCATCATTGCACTTTCAACATCTTCATCTGGCTCACCAAAAATTTGATATATCTGCTTTATTGTTAAGTCTTTTTTTAAATTTTGCTTAAAGAATGCTAATTTTCTCTCTCCTCTGTTTACTCTTCCAATATAATCCAGGTGCTTAGCTAAATCTGTTAACGCATTTTGATAGACTAATTCACTTTTATGTTTGTCCAAATCTTTAGCTTTTAGTGTAATATTATTGTTGTTATTTGAAATAAAGTAGCTGGATAAAATTTTCTTTCCTGCTTCTAATTCGGAGATTTCAATATTAGTGAAACCATTAATTTTTCTTAACTTAAAACGGTTATAACGGTTATACCGAGTATGACCTTTATAAATAATATCCCAGTAACCTTTATAAGTAGCATTCCAAGTTTTATATTCATCTTTTTTGCCATTTTTCTGAATATAATTCTCAAGTAAAGTGAAATTTTGAGGAGTTAAAATCTCCCCACTATTTCTGTTTTCTTCTATAGATTGGGCATTGGACTGCATAAGAGGCATGAGTATAAGTAGAGAGATAAGAAACTTCATCATAATTTTATTTGTTTAGCTTTAAAGATATGCAAATTCAACTTATATAGCACTTATTCCCTTGTCTTATTTCAACAGATCCAAAACCTTAAACATTTTTTGCTTTACCGCGGATGCACTTCCGTTGTAATTATTAATTATAAATGAAAATGTCACAGGCACGCCCGAAGAAGTAGTTTGATAACCTGTAAAAGCCAATACATCCTGAATACTTCCACTTTTCATTTTCATATTATTGTATACCGGAAAACTTTCATAATAACTATTAAACCAGGGTTCTTTCTTTACAGATTGCAATATTTGAGCCATAGCCATGGTAGTAATACGGGTCCCCGGCGAAAGGCCGCTGCCGTCCAGCATGTTTAAAGCATTAGGGTCAATACCCAGTTTTTTATTCCAGAAATTTTTAACCACTTCCGCACCTGCGGCAGTGCTAATCTCTTTGCCCTGTTTCCAAGCTAATGTTTTAAGTAAATGCTCGCCATATAAATTAATGCTTCGCTGGTTGAACCAGTAAATTACCTGGTCTAAAGTCGGGGAAGTGTGAACTGAAATAATTTTTGAAGGAAGAATAAATAATTCCTTATCCGCAAGCAGTTTCCTGCTGGTTGTAACTGGTTTATTTAGTTCAATTCCTAAAGTTTTTAAAGTATTCTGTAATTGAAAAACAGCTTCAAAAGCCGGGTCGGGCATGGAAGCAGCAATTACTTTTTTAAGATCTATACCGTACGTTCCCCGCAGGTAAATAATATCCGAAAACGGGGCGGAATAAGCATACACATTATCCCCGCTGCCTGCATTTCCGGTTTTAACTTCATTGAGGATCTTTAAATAACTTAGATCAGGTTCTGTGCGAATTAGATCGGCCATTTCTCCAACTTTTCCAGGCCGGAAAGTTAAATCAAACTGATTTTCATGCCAGCTTAATGAGTTTGGCCCGGCGCCATAATAATTTCCCATGTCCTGCCATATCCAGCCCTGAGGCAAGGTTTGCGTCCCAAATAAAAGATCATCCGCAATTATTCGTCCGCTTACTTTTTTTATTCCTGCCTTATGTATAGCGTCAATCCATTTTTCAATCACAGCATCGCTTTTTGTTTGTTCATATCTCCAGCTTCCTAAAGTGGGGTCGCCGCCGCCGGTTAAAATCAGATCACCGTTTAATGTGCCGTCTGTTGAAATATTACCGGAATAGCCTAAAGTAGTTTGCCAGGTAAAATCCTTTCCCAATAAATAGTAGGCTGTAGCGGATGTAATGGTTTTTAAGGTCGATGCCGAAGCTAAACCCGTATTGCCATTCTTTGAAAAGATCACATTCCCCGTTTCGGCATTTAAAACAGTTAAAGAAGTAATTCCATATTTTAATTGAGGATCTTTTTCGAACGATTCAAATTTTTTTGAAAGGCATAGGTTAATACTTTGTGCAAAAGAAGGCTGAAAGAATAGAAGCAGAAAAAAGGAAGAAAGAATTGTTTTGAACATATTTAATTATTAAAGTAATAATGCGGATCAAAGTATCATATAATCTATTACTTTTACAAGTAGAATTAATAAAAAACTGATTGCAAATGATACGATCTATCGGATTGTTATTTTTAAGTATAATTACTCTTTTTTGTAGCAAGAGAGGTGACCTTCATTCAACTGACCAAATCCGGGTCACTTTTATTAATTTACCTGAAAAGCATAATACATTTTTAATAAAAGACAAAAGGCAAATCGACTCTTTTGTGGAGTTTTTTTACAAGGTAAAAAAACTCAGTTAATTCCTCAAACTTCTCAGGGAAAATGTTATCTCTATGGAAATATAGAGTTTATAACACAAAATCAAATTAAATTGAAAGCACGCTTTGCTACACATAACTCGGGCAGTGAAGCCGGGTGTGAACAGATCATCTTTAAATCTAAGGGAGGTCATTATGATGGTAAATTAACTTATAATACCGGGATGATGTTAGATGAAATTTATTGGAATTTGAAGAAGAAAACCCTTTCTAATAATACTATCAACTAGTAAACACAGATTTAAACAGGCGATAGTTTTAATGCTTAAAATACAAACCAATAATAGCCAGCATCATGGCTACAAAAAAACTGAACATCCATTTAATCATATCTGCTTTGGTTTCAGCAATTTTAGTTTCCAGTTTACCCTCTAACTTTGCGATATCTTCCTTTATATTGGAAGTATCTTCTTTTGTAGCCAGTATTTTAAGATTGACCTCGTTATTTTCTTTTAGTTTAGCATCCACAAAACTCACTAAAGCTTCGGCCTCCGCTTCCCCTAATTTCTGTTTAAGTATCTTAAATAATTGAATATCTGTGGTTGTTATGATCATAGTATTACAAATATAAAAGCTTATATCACTAAAAACCATTAAAAGTGTTTTTAGTTTATTTATTTATGATGGTAATAATCCCTTTTTTAGTAAATATTCTGCAATTTGTACAGCATTAGTTGCGGCGCCTTTGCGCAGGTTATCGGCAACAATCCAAAGGTTTAAGGTGTTTGGTTGGGATTCATCCCGGCGTATCCGGCCCACAAAAACCTCGTCTTTTTCATGTGCGTCTTTAGGCATGGGATACTTTAAATTTGCAGGGTCATCCACCACAATTATTCCCATTTCAGCATCAAGTAAAGTCCTGACTTCAGCCAGGTCAAAATCATTTTCAAACTCTATGTTAACCGATTCGGAATGCCCACCCATTACCGGGATACGAACCGTTGTAGCAGTTACCTGTATGTTTTCATCACCCATGATCTTTTTGGTTTCCAGAATCATTTTCATTTCTTCTTTGGTATAACCATTTTCTGTAAAAACATCAATTTGCGGAATAACGTTCAAATCAATGGGGTAAGCATAAGCCATGGGGCCATCAATTCCTTTACGCTCATTCATAAGTTGTTCAACTGCTTTTACACCCGTACCCGTAACAGATTGATAGGTGGAAACAACTACACGTTTAATTTTATACTGGTTATGCAAGGGTTTTAAAACCACAACCATTTGTATGGTAGAGCAATTGGGGTTAGCAATAATTTTATCATTGGCTGTTAATACATGGGCATTAACTTCGGGTACAACCAGCTTTTTTGTGGGATCCATTCTCCAGGCCGAAGAATTATCAATGACCGTAGTTCCAACTTCTGCAAAACGCGGGGCATCATGCAAAGAAGTGCTTCCCCCTGCCGAAAACAAGGCCACATCAGGCTTCATGGCAATAGCTTCATCCATAGTTACAACAGTATATTGCCTACCCTTAAAAGTTAATTGTTTACCTGCGCTTTTTGCTGATGCAACCGGAATTAACTCTGTTATGGGGAAATTACGCTCCGCCAAAACTTTTAACATAACCGAACCTACCAACCCGGTAGCGCCTACTACTGCAACTTTCATTGATCTTAAATTCTTCTTTATTTGTTATTATCTGTACGGCAAATATGAGCAAATGTTTAGTCATTTTTATTTCAAACTGCTTTTGCTAAAATTTTTTTCCTTCCCTCATTCATTCGTTCCTTCCATCATTCGTTCTCTCCTTCCTTCATTCCTTCATTTTTATTCCACTAATATTTTAAACAATTAAATCTTTAAACTACTTGTATTCTGTACAGAGAATTTATCTCCAGCCTCTAAAAATAAATTATGTTATGGAATCACTGAAAATTCAATTAAGTCATCCCATCAAGGGGAAAATAAAATTCATTAAGTTACCGGATAAAAAGATTTATAAAATGCTGGAAGTGGATACAAAGGATAATGACCTCTTAGAAATTTCATTAAAAGATTTTGATAAAGGAAAGATGGCCATTGTTTTAGAATGGGAATAT
>JBASZP010000404.1:0-2400 GCA_049660965.1 Daejeonella sp.
TTAATGGACTTCATATGGAAATTGGTTTAGTAGAAAAGGAAAATAGTTCAGTAAAAAAGGAAACTGGTTTAATAACTTAAGGAAACTAATTCAGCAAACTAAGAGAACTGATTTAGTAAAACAGGGAATTAATTCAGTAAACTAAGAGAACTAATTGAGAAAAAAGGGAAACTGGTTTAGTAAATAGGAGAACTAGTAGAGTAAAAAGAAGAACTGGTGGAGTAAATAGAAGAACTAGTTTAGCAAATAGTAGAATAAATACACAATCTTGGATCAGTAAATACAGGCACCAGCAGATTAAACACCATTAACAAATTACCACATGATCAAATTGTCCCATTAGCATATTGTCAAATTAGCACATTAGGATATTGTTATAAAGAGACTGATAGAAATATAGGTGTTTCAGAATGATTCTAAACTAAGTACATTTGCCAGTTGTTGAGTAAGTGTTATGGCCAAAGTATCAATTAATATTGCAACCGGTTCGGTTCAAAAAGATGAGCTTATTGTAGGGATAGACCTGGGAACTACAAACAGTTTAGTTGCTTTCATTAAACCTGATGGTAATCCGCAGGTAATTAATGATATAGGCAAAGGAGTTCTGGTTCCATCTATTGTTCATTTTGGCAAAGAAGGAACCGTTTTAGTTGGAAATGAAGCCAAAGAATATTTAATAACTGATCCTCAAAATACTATTTTCTCCGTAAAACGTTTATTAGGGCGTTCATACCATGATATTGAAAACCATAAAGATCTCTTCTCCTATAAAATAATTGATGATGATACTGAAAGCCTGGTTAAGATCAATGTGGGTGATAAATTCTATACACCTATTGAATTATCAGGAATGATCCTGAAAGAGCTAAAAGACAGGGCCGAACACGCCTTAAAAACTTCCATCAACCGGGCTGTAATTACTGTTCCTGCATATTTTAACGATAGTCAGCGCCAGGCCACCCGTGATGCGGGAAAACTGGCCGGTCTGGATGTTTTACGTATTGTAAATGAACCCACAGCCGCAAGCCTGGCTTATGGAATTGGTTTAAATCCCGATGAGGAAAAAACAATTGCTGTTTATGATCTGGGAGGAGGAACTTTTGATGTATCTGTACTAAAAATACAGAACGGCATTTTTGAAGTATTATCCACAAACGGCGACACTTTTTTAGGCGGTGATGATTTTGACCAGGCGATAGTGAACTACTGGATCGAACAAAATCAATTAGACCGGGAAACATTATCCCAAAATCAAAACCAGGCCTTACGCTTAAAAGCCGAAGAAGCTAAAAAAGCTTTAAGCACTCAAAATATATTTAATGATTTTGTTGACGATATGCCCTGTGCAATTACAAAACTGCAATTTGAAGAACTGATCTCAGAAAAGGTACAGCAAACGATCAATTGCTGTAAAAATGCCTTACATGATGCCGGCTTAAGCATACATGACATCCAGGAAGTGGTAATGGTGGGCGGTTCTACACGTATCCCCCTGGTAAAACAACAGGTAGCGGCTTTTTTTCAAAAGCCGGTTCATGATCAAATTAACCCTGATGAAGTGGTTGCCTTAGGCGCCGCTATTCAATCAGATATTTTAGCCGGGAACCGTTCGGACATTTTATTGCTGGATGTTACGCCGCTTTCTCTGGGAATTGAAACCATGGGCGGATTAATGGATGTTATTATTCCCCGAAACGCCAAAATACCAACCAAAGCCGGGAGACAATACACCACTTCCATTGACGGCCAGGTAAATATGAAAATAGCTGTTTACCAGGGCGAACGGGATCTGGTTAAGGAGAACAGGAAATTAGCGGAGTTCGACTTAAAAGGTATTCCCGCTATGCCCGCCGGATTTCCTAAGGTTGATATTAATTTCTTATTAAATGCAGACGGAATATTGACTGTTCAGGCAGTTGAACTACGGTCAGGGGTAGAACAGCAGGTTGAAGTTAAACCTACTTATGGTTTAACAGATGAAGAAGTTGAAAAAATGCTGATCGACAGTATTAAAAATGCTAAAGAAGATGTCGGACAGCGAATGCTGATTGAAGCACGGACTGAGGGGGAACAACTCGTTTATATGGTTGAACGCTTTTTAAGCAAGAATAAATCCTTCTTATCCGAAACTGAAATTATAGACACTAAAACTCATATAATTGATTTAAAAAAGGCTTTAACTTCGGGGGATAAGGATAGTATTCTTAAAAAAGTGGATGAATTAAATGAATTTACCCGCCCTTTTGCAGAACGCTTAATGAACCAGGCTATTTCTACTGCCATGAAAGGTAAAAATATAACTTAACCTTTTAAAATCTGTCACCCTGAGCGAAGTCGAAGGGTGATAAATCAACTACAAACTTCTATAATTTGTCATCCTGAGCGAAGTCGAAGGGCGGC
>JBASZP010000405.1:0-9676 GCA_049660965.1 Daejeonella sp.
CCGGCGGCGATATTTATAACAGCGGCGCTTCTTCTCCCAAAATCATTAATAGTACATTTAGTACCAATACTGCTCAAACGGCAGGAAGCGCTATTGCTAATGAGGATGGTGTCTCCCTTTCCGTCACTAATTCTATACTATATGGTGATACTGGCGGCGAAATTAGTAATACCGGGTCAGCTACGGCAACTATTAGCTATTCTCTGGTACAAGGCGGCGCTCTTAGCATGACCCATGTTATTGATGAAGACCCTCAGTTTGAAAACACGGCAGCAGGAAACTTTAACCTTAAAGCAGGCAGCCCCGCGATTAATGCAGGGAGTAATTTAGCAGCAGGGGGTATCCCGACAGATTTAGCCGGTAAACAAAGAATACAGGATACCAATATAGATCTGGGCGCTTATGAGAGCGGGACCGTCGCTCCCCCGGCAGCGGTTAAAGGAATTCTATATGTAACAGAAGAAGGGGCCGGCGATATGAGCGGCAAGAACTGGAAAAATGCGGTTAATGGGGTTGCAGCTGCCCTGGAAAAAGCTAAAAGCAATCTCGATATAACCGAAGTATGGGCAGCTAAAGGGATTTATTATCCTACAGATAACCCCGTAACTGGAGGTGTGGATAATCGTGATAAAACCTTCTTGTTAAGAAACAGTTTAATTTTATATGGCGGTTTTGCCGGGGTGGAAAATAAAGTTTCCCAGCGTAATATTGGTAATAATCCTACTATTTTAAGCGGTAATTTTGGAAATGATGCTAATCCTAATAATAATGCTTACCATGTGGTAATTTCTTCCGGAAATAGCAGCACTACTATTTTAGACGGGTTTATTGTAGAGGAGGGGAATGCAAATGATGTTTCAAATGCAATAGTAACAGCAGGAGGTGCAAATGTAACCATTCCAAGAAATAGCGCTGGTGGAATATTTAACAGGACTTCTTCCCCCATTCTCCGAAATATCATTTTCAGGATGAATAAATCGACAAGTTCAGGTGGAGCAATGGTTAATTCAATATCATCTTCCCCGACTATGATCAATACGGTGTTTTATAAGAATAGCACCGGCGCACAGGGAGGAGCCATTTACAATACCGCCGGGTCTTCGCCAGCTATTAATAACAGTACATTTAATAGTAATACCGCTATAACAGGGGGAGGCGCAATTTTTAATACAATTTCTAACAGTATTACTAATTCTATTTTATATGGCAATTCTTCTGGAGGGGCTAGTAGTAATATTACCGGTCCTGCAGCAATTACTTATAGTTTAAATAATGTAGATCCTTTATTTGAAAATGCCGCAATCGGAGACCTGCGCCTTCAGCCGATCAGCCCGGCTATTAATAAAGGAAATAGTTTAAGCGTACCGGCAGATATAACTACCGATGTTGTCGGCAACCAGCGGATATATGGTACGGCGGTAGATATTGGCGCTTATGAAAGCGCTTCTTACCAGGCTGAAACGGCTAATACCCCGATAACCAATATCCTGTCTCCCAACGGGGATGGAATAAATGATTTCCTGGTCATTCAGGATGCCGACCAGTATAAAAACCAGCTGGTCATCTGGAACCGGGCAGGCCAGGTAATTTACACCCAGACAGATTATAAAAATGATTGGGCCGGAACGATTAACGGTACCCCGGTCATAGAGGACGCCTACTTTTTCGCCATTGTATTCTCCGGGCCAAATATTGATAAGAAATTTACAGGTTCGGTTACTGTTTTGAGGAACTAAGTATAAAGTATTTAGTATCAAGATCAGATTGATTGACCTAAAAAAATCCCGTAACCTAAAAGATTACGGGATTTTTTATGGCTTGTATACTGGCATCTTATTCAAAATACTCTTTCATCCGGTCAAAGAAGCTTTTTTCGTTTTTTCCGGGCTGGGGTTTAAAGTTAGGGGAGTTTTGTAATTTCTCCAGAAGATCACGTTCATCTTTTGACACTACTTTAGGTGTCCAGATATTTACATAGATCAGCTGGTCGCCGCGATGATAGGAATTCACTTCCGGTACGCCTTTACCTTTTAAACGAAGTATTTTTCCGCCCTGTGTTCCGGGTTCTATTTTTATTTTGGCTTTACCATCTATAGTAGGTACTTCTACGCTTGAGCCCAGCGTGGCATCAATCAAACTGAGGTGCAGGTCATAGATAATATTATTGCCTTCGCGTTTTAAGGTTTCATGAGGCAGTTCTTCAATTAAAATGATTAGGTCTCCGGGTACGCCGCCACGTGGCGCCGCATTTCCTTTACCGCTCATGGAAAGCTGCATTCCCTCACTTACCCCGGCTGGAATATTAATACTGATGGTTTCTTCGCCACGGGTTAAACCTTCGCCATGGCAGGTGTTGCATTTCGCGGTAATTTCAGAACCATTGCCATTACAGGCAGGGCAGGTGCTGGTAGTTTGCATTTGCCCTAAAATGGTATTGGTAACCCTGCGTACGGAGCCGCTGCCGCCACAGGTACGACAGGTATTAATTGAGGTTTTATCTTTTGCGCCTGTGCCATCGCAGGTATTGCAAATTACTTGTTTATTTACCTTAACCTTTTTTTCTACGCCTTTGGCAATTTCTTCAAGCGTGAGTTTTACTTTAATACGCAGGTTGCTTCCCCGTGCAACACGTCTTCCGCCGCGTGATTGCTGTCCGCCCCCAAAAAAGCTGTCAAATGGGCTTCCGCCGCCGCCGCCGAAAATATCTCCAAACTGGCTGAAAATATCATCCATATTCATATTACCACCACCAAAGCCTCCGCCGCCATTAGCGCTGCCGGCATTGGCTGCATGGCCGTACTGGTCATAACGTTGTTTTTTCTCAGGTTTGCTTAATACTTCGTATGCTTCGGCAGCTTCTTTAAAGTTTTCCTCCGCCTTTTTATCTCCCGGGTTTTTATCCGGATGATACTTTATTGCCATTTTACGATAAGCTTTCTTTATCTCATCCGCATTTGAATTGCGTGTTACCCCCAGTATATCGTAATAATCTCTTTTAGCCATTTTTAGTTAATTTGTTAATATTGGTAATTTGTCAATATGTTAATTTTTTGATTGCTTATTAACACATTTGCACATTAGCATATTAAAACATTTGCATATTATTCTATGCGCCTACAATCACTTTTGCAAAACGGATAACTTTATCATTCAGATAATATCCTTTTTCTGCTTCGTCTATAACTTTTCCTTTTAAATCATTCGTTTGAGCGGGGATACTGGTAATTCCTTCATGCAGGTCTGCATCAAAAAGTTCGCCTTTTGAAACCATTTCTTTTAATCCTTTTTGAGAGAGTACATTTTTTAGTTTATGATGTACCAGGCTGACACCTTCTTTTATACTTTCAATGTCTTTGCTGGTTTCCATTGATTTTAGAGCACGTTCAAAATCATCTAATACGGGCAGTAAATTAACAATTACATCTTTACCTGCGGTTTGAAAAAGGTCAATTCGCTCTTTGCTGGTACGGCGTTTAAAATTATCAAATTCCGCGTACAGCCTCATGTACTTATCATTCCAGTAAGCATCTTCTGTTTTTGATTGTTCTTTTGCGGATGATTCGTTTTGATCAACGGTAGTTTCCGCCTCCGTCAAATCATCTTTTTGGGTTTGATCATCTTCATTTAAAGCTTCTATTTCTTCCGGAATATCTTGATTATCGTTATTTTCAGAATTCTGATGATCATCTTTAGGGTTTTTCTTTTTTTTATGTAACATATTTCAAAAGTTATATATTCTCCTGCTGACAATTTTTTTGCCAGTAAATAAAAACAGCCAAGCTGTCAGTAATAGAGAAATCGTTTACAGTTTTTGGCGGTTTTTGCCTTAAAATGTTGTTTCCGGGCTGGTTTGTGATTTTAATTTATTCAATTTTTGCATCCTGATGTACTATGCCATTTTCACATTTTATAATACGTGATGGAAATGTACGGATAATGTGATAATCATGAGAAGCCATTAAAACGGCTGTACCGGATTGACTTATCTGGCGTAATAGTGTTACAATCTCTTCTGATGTATCAGGATCTAAATTTCCGGTTGGCTCATCGGCCAGAATAATTTCCGGATTATTAAGCAGGGCACGTGCTATAACTACACGTTGTTGTTCACCGCCGGAAAGTTCATGCGGCATTTTTTTAAGTTTGAAACGGAGACCCACTTTTTCTAAAACATCAGTAATACGTTCATTAATGAGGTTTTTATCTTTCCAGCCGGTGGCTTTCATCACAAAAACCAGATTTTGCTCAACAGTACGGTCTGTAAGCAATTGAAAATCCTGAAATACAATACCTAATTTACGACGTAAGTAGGGGATTTCTTTTTCCGCCAGTTTTCTCAGGTTAAACCCCGCTACATTTCCTTCGCCATTGGTAATGCGTAAATCACCATAAATCATTTTCAATAAACTGCTTTTTCCGGAGCCTGTTTGCCCGATCAGGAAAACAAACTCACCTTTATCAATTTGCAGATCTACATTAGTGAGTACCAGGTTTTTTTGCTGATATACATCTACTCCTTGTATTTTTATAACGGAATTACCACTCATAATTAAAGTTCTAATTTTAAGATCTGACCAAAGGGAAGATCCTTTATTTTATTCATAATATATTCGGCCTTATCGGCAAGTCCGGCTTTATCTAAAGCTTTCTCCGGCCGGTCGAGACGAAAATAGGCCAGTAAAGTAAATTTCTCATCACGTAATTGAACATAATCAGGAATTTTTGCAACACCTTTTACTTTTATAATGTACATGACGGCCAAAGTTATCATAATTTGATTTACGATTTGAGTTTTTCACAGATCAATATTTTATAAAGTAAATATAAATTATAACGCCGATAAAAATTCCATCGTATTAACCCCATCAGCATAATCCCACAATTCAGGTTGTTGTGTTTTACCAAAATCTACTATATTCTCTGATTTTAATAAAAGTATCTCTGTTGCTACACATTGTAATTGCCCGGTTTGATCAGTAAGCATTTGCTCTATTGAATTGATGTCTGCATATTCTTCATAGTATAAAACCGCCAGCGGCGATGCCAATCGTTCATCCTGTTTCAGCAATAAAAACCCATTATCTAAATGTTTATCGCCATTGACTAAAAAGATAGATTTATTGTAATCGTAATTGTTATTGTATTTATGATGGTCAGCAATTGATTTAAATTCTTCAATGGCCTCAAAGAAAGTGTTAAAATTATATCCTTGCGGGACGTATAATTTGGATACATTACGGCAACCCAATCCAAAATAATCAAATATATCATGTCCTAAAGCTTTCAATTGCTTCTTCGTTTCACGTCCGTTTAAAACGGCTATGCTATTCCTGTTTTTACGAATAATATTTGGTACTTTATTGAAGTAATATTCAAAATAGCGGGATGTATTATTACTTCCGGTTGCAATTACCGCATCAAAATCTTTTAGCTTTTCAATATATTGGATTTGGTTTTGAAAATCCGGTTCTATCTCAACAAGTAATTTTAAAATATAAGGTATCAGTTGATTATCTTGTGATGATAACTTAATTAAAGCTTTATTTCCGCTCGCTAAAACGCAAATAATATCATGAAAGCCAACCATTGGAATGTTTCCGGCAAGGATAAGGCCTATTGAGTATTGAGTATTGAGATCTGAGAAATCAATGCACTTATCCTGTATTTGGTTATCAAAAATCCATTTTTCCAGATCTCCCTTATTAAGCATTTTAGCAATACCTTTTACAGCCTGTGCTGTGTTTTTTGGAGTAAACCAGGCATTATATTGTTTCGCGTTCTCAATCAGATTTGTTAAATCCTGATTGGGTGTTTGCAGCAATTTGCCTAATTCTGCAAAAGCATTTATTCGTTGTTCTGGTGCCAAAATCTTAAGCATGAATTTTAAATAGTCCAAAAAGTGTTATATTTGCACAGTTTTTGAATATGCAGTACTAACTCTCCGTCTGCAAAATTAAATTATAAATAGACTTTTTAACAGATATGGCAATTAAAATCACCGATGAATGTATTAACTGTGGAGCTTGCGAACCGGAATGCCCCAATAATGCAATTTATGATGCCGGTGCTGCCTGGAGATATGCTGACGGAACAGGTTTAAGAGGTGTAATTGATTTTGGCGATGGTAAAGTTATAAGCGCAGAAGAACCACAATCTGCTGTTTCAGATGAAGTTTATTATATTGTTTCTGACAAATGTACAGAGTGTGTGGGCTTTCATGATGAACCTCAATGTGCGGCTGTTTGCCCCGTAGATTGTTGTGTGGACGATGAAAACGTACGCGAAACGGAAGAAGAATTATTAGCCAAAAAGGCATTTCTGCATTTAGAGTAAGAAAACTTATACGACCTTGATGGGTTTACTTCTCTGTCTTTTCTTTAAAAATATTCTTCAATCTTTATCCTTATTAGGAACAATTAAAACAGGGCATTTTGCTTTTCGGGCTACACTTTCCGCAATACTGCCGGATAAAAAGTGATCTAAGCCTGTTCTTCCATGAGTGCCCAAAATAATCATATCCGCATCGCATTCATCAGCGGTAGCTAAAATTTCATCTTTAGGATTCCCGATTTTAGTATAGGTATATAAAGGCACCTCATTACCCAATTGCCCTGCTAAACGATCAAATAGATTTTTACTCGCTTCTTTTTGTATATCCATTATTTCAGGGATTAAAACGGGCGTTTCATACATAATCTGATCGCCGATGTAAGGCGTACCAATAGGTATTTCATTTACATGGACTAACGCAATTGCGGATCCTAATTTTTTGGCGAGCAAAAAACCATAATTTACCGCCTGATCTGAATAAGGCGTATCATCAACTGCAATGAGTATTTTGTAAATATTTTCCGGTTTTTTCATGGTGTTTTGATATTATAAAGTTTTAAAATGAATTATTAAGGATTATTATCAATCCAAATTTAGTTTATTTGTGCTTATGAATCAACAATATGGTATTTGTAATTTATCTGTTATTCCGGTTAGGGCAGAACCTTCACATCAAAGTGAAATGGTTACCCAGTTACTGTTTGGCGAGTTTTTTAAAATTATAGAAACTAAAGATAAATGGGCTAAAATACTTATCGCTCATGATGAATATGAAGGGTGGATAGATCATAAACAATTCGCTTTTATTAGTGATGATACCTTTAAAGAATTAACAGAATTTAAGAATATCTCAGGGCTTGCTATTGATCAGCAAATAATTAAGAAAGATACCGGCGAAGTTTTAAATTTAGTGGCAGGCAGTAATTTCCCTTTATATTCAGATCATGTTTGCCGTATCAATGATGTGATCTATCAATTAGAAAAACCTCCTGTTCAGCCGAAGAAAAGTAGTTTTGATCTCAATATAATCAATTCCGCTAAGTTTTATTTAAATGCTCCGTATTTATGGGGCGGCCGTTCGGTATTTGGAATTGATTGCTCGGGTTTTACACAAATGGTTTACCGGCAGTTTGGTATTAAACTAAACCGTGATGCCTGGCAACAAGCCCTACAAGGTGAATTAGTAGGCTTTTTACAGCAGGCGAGGGCAGGGGACCTGGCTTTTTTTGATAATGAAGATGGACGAATTACCCATGTAGGTATCATGCTGAATAATACACAAATTATACATGCATCGGGCAGGGTAAAAATTGATGCAATTGATGATGAGGGTATTTATGTGGATGAATTAAAGTATTATACCCATAAATTAAGGATCATTAAACGATTTAATTAATCATCCTCAAAGCTGATCTCCCAGATCTTCACTAATTTATCATCTCCAACAGAAATAAGATGCTCAGTTTCCGGGTCCCAGGTGATTTTGTTGATGGATAATCGATGAGCATCAAACCCTTTTTCCAGGCTGATTATTTTTCTAAGTTTAAATTCCTTCGAATCCCAAATTTTAATGCTCTTATCCCGGCTCGCGGTGGCAAAGT
Source organism: Daejeonella sp. (assembly GCA_049660965.1). Lineage (GTDB taxonomy): Bacteria > Bacteroidota > Bacteroidia > Sphingobacteriales > Sphingobacteriaceae > Daejeonella. Next base: position 7,932 of record JBASZP010000405.1, read on the forward strand.
ATGGTTTTGTAGGATGGAAGGCGATGCTATAAATAGTGAAAATGTGGGCGGGAATATTTTCAAGCAAAGAAAAATCAGGGGTATTCCAGATCTTTAATTGTGCATCACGACTTCCTGAAAGCAGAAACTTTCCGTCGGGAGAGAATTCTAATGCTGTTACAGGAAGTGTATGTTCATTTAAGGTATGAATGAGGCTATAATCCTCCAAATTATAAATCCGGATGGAATTATCCTTGCATCCAAAAGCCGCAAGTTTTTCATCAGGACTAAGGCTTATTACACGCACAGTTTGGGAGGATACCTTAAAGCTATAAAGCAATTTAAAATGCTCCATACTCCATACAGAAACCGTTCCGTCTTCTGAAGAAGCTAATAACTCTTTTTTTAATACAGAAGATTTAATATCAAAAACCGGTTTGTTATGATATTGAAGAATGTTTGTAACCTTTTGTTCAATAAAATTGAAAATACTGATATTACCACTACGTTCACCCGCTGCTAAGAGAGGAAAAGATTTTGATCCATGTAGAGCATAAACAGATGTTTTTACAGGGAATTGTACTTTTATAAACGAGTTAGTTTTTAAACTCCACTCTACCACGCCTTTATCATTTCCTGCTGTAAATATAATCCTGGGTTTTTGAGATGCTTCTACAGTAAAAATGGGATTTTGATGACCTGATAAAGTTGCTATGAGATTAACCTGAATCATTTAAATATATAATAAACAGAAAGTTTTCTGAGTGATTTTATCAAATAACAATAGCTAAATGAATGGGTAAATATAAATAAAGCACTTATACTATCATTATAAAAAATATAGCTTATATCTAAATTAAAATCATGATATTTACCTTTTAATTATTAAATCTAAAGCCTGTAAAAATTTAATGTAACTCATATATCCAAATAAGGGATATGATTTACCGGAAATAAGTTATACAAAAAGCTCAACATCATATACAAACTACCTAAACTTTTCATAATACTATGAATAAAAACGTTACGTTAAAACAAGTTATATTTTTAATAATGGCCGGTCTCCTTATTTTTCAGGGGTGTAAAGACCGTCCTGAATTTGCAACCCGCTTATATAAAAAATTCAACAACAAAGTTTTTAGAGACCTGGATACAGCAGGATATAACCCGATGTTTAGAAAAGTATTACAGCAAAAGCAAAAAAACCTGAAATATCCGCAGATTATAAGCAAGTACTATAAAAGCAAAAATTACGAACCTCTTTTTATTTCAAAATTTTTACCTGAGGATGAGGTACAATTGGTTTTAGATCACTTTTCAAAAGCCGGGGAGCACGGCTTAAACCCGGAGCTGTTTAACTATACTGAACTGAAAGAAATGACGGATAAATTTTATGATCAAAAAAGTATAAAAACAACGGACGAAGCTTATCAGGCAATGGCTAACCTGGAAATCGAACTGGCCGAATCCCTGCTTTTTTATTCCAATACGCTTGGGTATGGATTAACAGATCCGCATAAGCTGTTTAAGGAATATTATATGGGCATACTTTACCCGGATAGTGTGAGTATGGCCAAGGTTTTCGCCATCAGTAACCTGAAAAACTACCTGGATAGTATACAGCCTCATAATCCGGAATATTTAATCCTGCAAAAGGGACTGAAAACTAATTTTATTTATACGGGTTTAAGTTTGCCCGATACCCGTAAAACTATTGAACTGAATTTAGAACGCCTCCGCTGGAAAAATAAACCGACCACAAACCG
>JBASZP010000406.1:0-1800 GCA_049660965.1 Daejeonella sp.
GGTCATATCAGTAATCTGATTATTTTGAGTAATATGAAGTTAGTAACTCAACCTGAAGAGTTTTGTTGTTATTGTGGTATTAAAAAGGCTACTACAAGAGACCACATTCCTCCAAAAGCAATTTTCAACAAACCACGACCGAGTGATTTGATTACAGTTCCATGTTGTTTTAAATGCAACAATGAGGCTTCAAAATTTGATGAAAAGTTTAAAGCGTATTTGGGTATGCACATTGCCAGGCAAGGTGGAGAAGCCGAGAGGCTTTTTAAAGAAGGTGTTTTACCTACTGCAAAACATAATCATAAATTACGCAGGGATATTTTCAACTCAATGTATCCGGTAAACATTGCAACTAAGGCAGGAATTATAACAGGTAAAGGCATGGCTGTTCCCTGGGATAATGCGGCACATGACATAACAATTGAGAGGATAATCCGGGGATTATTTTTTCATCATTATGGCAAAATAATTGGAAAAAGTGCTGCCATCAATACCTATTGGTTCAAAGAGCCGCAAAGTGTTTTGGATGATAAGCTCTACGAAACTTCTATAGCAAATGGAAATTTTAAATACCGTTATAATAAAGTAGAAGAATCTGAATTTGATTCTGTATGGCTTTTTAATTTTTACAATGGTCATTTTGCTGGTGGAATGGTTTTGACTTCACAGATAGAGCTTTATCAAAATCAATTACACAATTTTAATGAATGAATAATCACTGGAATTTACCCGATATTCCTCATAAAGGCTGGCGTCTTTTGGATGTTATTGACATCAGAGAAGATGGGCAATGCGTAGAAGATACGGATTACGAAACTTGCATGATGTGTGGAAATGAAAGAATACGATATGTACATATTGTTGAGCATAATGAGATAGATGAAGAGTTTAGGGTTGGCTGTGATTGTGCTGAGAAGATGACGAATGACTATGTTAATCCAGGACAACTTGAAAGGAATTTAAAAAACAGGGCTGTCCGGCGTTCAAAATGGATTTCAAAGGAATGGCATTTTAATGAAAAAGGAAATCAATACCTTAAAAAGGACGGACATTATTTCTTGATTTTTAAGGACACAAAATCGGGGAAGTTTAAATGCAAAGTAGATGAAATATGGGGCAAGAAATTTTTCAATACAGTTGAAGAAGCAAAAGCTGCAGCCTTTAATGGAATTGATTATTTGAAAGAAGAATAGTAAACCTTTAATCTTATAATTTCTATCCCCCTACAAAACAATTATTCCAACAACTTCCCCAATTCATCCGTATCAGGCAATATCCCTTTCATTTGCACCGGTGTTTGTTTACTGGTTTTATAAGTAGCCACACCCATTGCCTTATCAAAACTTTTAATAGCAAACTCAACCACGGTGTTATTTTTTTCTTTGCAAAGCACAATACCTATGCTGCTGTTTTCCTGCTGCAGTTTTACTTTTTCATCCAGCACATTCAGGTAAAAATTAAGCTGCCCGGCATCGGCAGGTTTAAATTTTCCTTTCTTCAATTCAAAAGCCACCAGGCATTGCAGATGCCGGTTAAAAAAGAGCAGGTCAATAAAAAATTCATCACCATCCACTTCAAGCCGGTATTGATTGCCAATAAAGCAAAACCCTTTGCCCATCTGCAAAATAAAGTTGCGGATGTTTAAAACCACCTGCTGTTCAATATGGCGTTCATCATCCAGTTCATCACCGGCAATAAAATCAAGCAGGTATTCATCCTTAAACATTTTTAGTGCAGAAGGCTTTAAATTTTCAGCTACTGTGCCATTAAAATTGTTGGGCAGCTTACCTTCCTTTCCAA
>JBASZP010000407.1:0-4895 GCA_049660965.1 Daejeonella sp.
GAAGAACGGCGCACCGGTAATCGGCTTAAACGATTCAGGCGGAGCCCGCATACAGGAAGGCGTAGTATCATTAGGCGGTTATGCCGATATATTTTATAAAAACACCATGGCTTCCGGGGTTGTACCACAAATCTCCGCTATTATGGGACCCTGTGCCGGCGGAGCAGTTTATTCTCCCGCTATCACTGATTTTGTTTTGATGGTAGAAAATACTTCCTATATGTTTGTAACCGGCCCCAATGTGGTAAAAACAGTTACCCATGAAGAAGTTACCTCCGAAGAATTAGGCGGAGCCAGTACACACGCCACAAAATCCGGGGTAACCCATTTTGCCTGTGCCAATGAAATAGAAGCCATTAATCATGTGAAGCAGCTTTTAAGCTATATGCCGCAAAATTGCGAAGAGCAAACGCCAGCTTTAGCTTATGAAAGTTCGGATGAATTAAGGCCTTCTTTAAATGAGATCATGCCCGAAAATAATTCCCAGCCTTATGATATTCGCGAAGTAATTAAAGAAGTAATTGATGAAAACTCTTTTTTAGAAGTACATAAAGATTTCGCTGAAAATATTGTGGTTGGTTTTGCCCGTTTAGCCGGCAGAAGTATGGGCATTATTGCCAACCAGCCCGCATTTTTAGCCGGGGTTTTAGATATCCATTCATCCACCAAAGGCGCCCGTTTTGTACGCTTTTGCGATAGTTTTAATATCCCATTATTAGTTTTTGAAGATGTACCCGGCTTTTTACCGGGCACAGACCAGGAATGGAATGCCATTATTACCAACGGGGCTAAACTATTATATGCTTTTTGCGAAGCCACAGTTCCGCGTATAACCGTAATTACCCGTAAAGCTTATGGTGGCGCTTATGATGTCATGAACTCCAAACATATTGGCGCTGATATGAATTATGCATGGCCAACTGCCGAAATTGCAGTTATGGGCGCTAAAGGCGCTGCGGAGATCATATTTAAAAGAGAAATTAATGCAGCCGAAGACTCTAATGTAAAATGGCTGGAGAAAGAAAAAGAGTATTCCGATATTTTTGCCAATCCTTACCGTGCCGCTGAACGTGGTTTTATAGACGAAGTAATTGAACCCGCTGAAACCAGAACTAAACTGATCAAAGCATTTAAAATGCTGGAAAATAAAGTAGTTAATAACCCAAGGAAAAAGCATGGAAATATACCCTTGTAGAAGCCGTATGGTTTCTTAAATCCCTTAAAGTATCTGAGTTTCCTTTTTACCCGCACCTATAGTTATCAGTTGGAAACACCTGACAATACAATAAAAGCACTTCAAAATATTATACTAAATTTGGCTTTTACAAAACGAAAGAAATAGTTTACAAAAACAGATACCATTTCCTTATCATGCAGTTAAAATTACAAACCATACATGGCAACTAAAAAAGAACAAAAACACATCCCCGTAGTCACTAAAAAATCCCTCGCATTCTTCGAAAAATACATCAACAACCCATCACCTACAGGCTTTGAATGGGAAGGCCAGCGTTTATGGCTGGATTATATAAAACCTTATACCGACGAGCACTACGTAGATAATTACGGAACCGCTGTAGCCGTTATTAATCCAAAGGCAGATTATAAAGTGGTTATTGAGGCCCATGCCGATGAGATCTCCTGGTTTGTCAATTACATTACCAAAGACGGCCTCATCTATGTGATCCGCAATGGCGGTTCAGACCACCAGATAGCGCCCTCAAAACGCGTTAACATCCACACCGAAAAAGGTATTGTCAAAGCCGTGTTCGGCTGGCCGGCCATTCATACCCGCAGCGGCGAAAAAGAAGAAGCACCCTCATTAAAGAACATCTTTTTAGATTGCGGCTGCACCACGCAGGAAGAAGTAGAGAAACTGGGCATTCATGTAGGCTGTGTAATTACCTACGAAGATGAATTTATGGTTTTAAACGACCGCTATTATGTAGGCCGTGCTTTAGATAACCGTGCAGGCGGATTTATGATCGCCGAAGTTGCCCGTTTGCTGAAAGAAAACAAGAACAAACTTCCATTCGGACTATACATTGTTAACTCCGTGCAGGAAGAGATCGGTTTACGCGGCGCCGAAATGATCGCCCACCACATCAAACCAAACGTAGCCATTGTGACCGATGTAACACATGATACACAAACACCCATGATCAGCAAAATAACCCAGGGCGACCTGGCCTGCGGAAAAGGCCCAGTAGTTTCATACGCCCCCGCCGTACAAACCAATTTGAACAAGCTGCTGATCCAGACCGCTGAGAAAAATAATATACCTTTCCAGCGCCAGGCATCATCCCGCTCAACCGGTACAGATACCGATGCCTTTGCCTATTCCAATGAAGGCGTGGTTTCCGCCCTGATCTCACTACCCCTGCGCTATATGCACACCACCGTAGAAATGATCCATAAAGAAGATGTCGACAACGTGATCCGCCTGATCTACGAATCATTGTTAAGCATACAGGTCGGTCATGATTTCCGATCAATTAAATAAACCCAGCAACACATTTGTACAAACTAATTAAACTAAACCAGGTTTAAACCAGGTAAAACATATAAACAGATATGAAACCAACATTAGTCATTTTAGCCGCCGGTATGGCCAGCCGTTACGGCAGTATGAAACAAACGGACGGCTTTGGCCCTAACGGCGAAACCATTATAGATTATTCTATATACGATGCCATAAAAGCAGGTTTCGGTAAAATTGTATTCATCATCCGCGAAGAATTTGCCGGGAATTTTAAAGCCATATTTGAACCCAAGCTAAAAGTTAAGGTTCAAACAGATTACGTTTTTCAATCCTATGATCTCAAACCTTTCGGGATAGAACAGCAAATTGAACGGGCTAAACCCTGGGGGACTGCCCATGCCGTTTTAGCCGCCAGGGATGCTGTTAAAGAACCCTTTTGTGTGATCAATGCCGATGATTTCTACGGCCGCGAAGCCTACCGGAAAATGGCCGGTTTCCTGACCACGGAAGTGAAGGATAACCTTTTCTCTATGGTAGGCTACCAGATTGATAAAACCCTTTCAGAGCATGGCTCCGTTTCCAGAGGGGTATGTACCGTTGATGCCAATAACAACCTGGAAGAAATATACGAGCGTACCAAAGTTTACTTTAAAGACGACGGTATTGCCTTTGAAGAAGATGGAAAGGAGTTTCCCTTAGACCGTAAAGCCCGTGTATCCATGAACTTCTGGGGCTTTACACCTAAAGTATTTGAACTTTCAGCGGAGATGTTTAAAGAGTTCGCCATTGCCAATGCCCAAAACCCCAAATCAGAGTTCTTCATTCCTATTGTTGCCGAAAAACTGATCCGGGAAAATACAGCCTCCTTTAAAGTGATCCCCACCCAAAGCCAGTGGTTTGGCGTAACCTACAAAGAAGATAAGCCCATTGTACAGGCCAGTATTGATCAATTAGTTAAAGCAGGAGAGTATCCCGAAAATTTGTGGAATAGTTAAACGCCGGCAAAAGGATTTTCTAAGGAATATAAAACAGATTTTATGCAACCATGATCACTATTAAAGAACAGGAAAATAAGATCAGTATTAAATATCTTCAGCCTTCAGACTGGAAGGCTCTTCTTGTGCTGCTGCTTTTGATCTACCCTGTAATGACCATTTACCAGGCTTCTGTTTTCAATATTAAACCAGTAATAACTATTATAGTCCTTGCTGCCTTATATATCTTTTTGCTTTTTCGCAGGAAAAGAGAAATACTGGAATTTGATTTTAAAAATTGCCTGATTACTTATAAAACCAGGACGATACAAAAACTGGAAATGGAAAGGGATATACAAATTTTTATTTCCACCCAATTTAAAGGCGCCCCTTATTCACCGGCTTATTCATTTTGCTTTAGCTTAGCAATTTCAAGTAAATCTTTTCCTCTTTTTGATGGGTTAAACTACAGGCAGGCATTTAAACTCGCTAATCTTTTTTATCGTTTAGATCAGCAGAATTTACTTTCGCTCGGCAGACGGGGAAATTTTATGGCCGAAAATCCGGCACGCTATTCCCTGTTTTTGATCCCGGCAGTTATTTGTTTCTTTCTGCTCGCATTGTTATACTTTACCAAAGATAACCTGGCCTTATATTTAGGTATTAGCGGATCATCTTCATTTATATTTTCGGGCGCTGCATTTCTTTTAATACCTCTTGCTTATATTCTTTATCGCTATTATCAATCTAATCAGGGCAAAGGTCAATACCTTATTACCGAAGAGGAAGCAGGTTATAAAATGTCAGGTCTGCCTGAAGAAAAAATTTAAGCTCTACTGATGCATTTATGCACCATCTATTTGGGATATTCCGCAGGGCATCCCGAACTAAAAATAAAAAGGATTTTTAATCCGCCGGAAACTTTCAGTCATCCAAAGCGTCTCTTTGAAAGGATAACCAGAAAAGGCAAATGAATTGAGGTGGATTATAAATCCAATTTCATCGCTAAGTTCTCTATGGCTTTCAGAACATGGCGAACAGCAGGATTAGAATACAGAGTCTGTAAAAAGCCCTCTTGTCATAGTTTTTTATTATTAAATTTAGTTGTAATAAAAACAATAAGTAAAATATTAAAAAATTGTCCAAACTGATAAACTAAAAAATTAAAAATATTCGATATGAATAAATAATTTACATGTTCTTTTAAACTTCTAATGAACACATCAAAATTGTATTTGCCATTAATATTTGTTTCAATGTAAAACCTTGAATAATCATCAGTAGTTAAGATGAATGCATATAGTAGTAAGTAAATACAAAAAATGAGAGCGGCAGCTAATAGAATGTGTTTTACAGGTTTATAAAAAAAAATGATGGCTGTCAAGATTAGAAAAATAAAAAACGAATTTTCTGCAAAACCTTCATACATTGTCCAATAG
>JBASZP010000408.1:0-5149 GCA_049660965.1 Daejeonella sp.
ATATTTAATAATAGTGACCTGCTGGCAGGGCTCCAAAACTGTTGGCCTTTCTTGCGGGATTTGCGGTAGCTTAACCAAATAACGGTAATTAAGGAGACCAGCAATACAATTGCCGCAATAACAGCTAATTTGAAAATAATAATTTCCTCGTTTACATATTCCATACGCGAGAAGAAAGAACTGCCGTAAACAATTCTATAGGCCATATAAGCGCCAATCAATGCATAAAAACCGGTAATTACTCCTGATAAACCACTTAAAGAAATAAATTTTGACGACCGTTCCATGATCTGGCGTATGGAACTAAGGTCTTGCTCGACTTGTTTTTCTTTCATTTAAAGTACTTTGGTATCCAAAGTAAAGGGTTTAAGATCAGGTTTGCAAATTTTTTGAACAATTATTTTTATTTTAATCCGGCTTTAACTAAGTAAGGAAGTATTTCTTTTTGAAAGGATATGAAATTTTTGCGGACATCTGAGTCGCTTACCGAAGTAAAAGCGAATGAAAATACAATGCTTTTACTGGCCTTTATTAAAAAACGCAAACGCTCATGATAATGGTCTGCTTCAAAAAGCTGGGTTTCATTAAAGGATTGGACCAGAAGTTTCTCGAGATCATCTGAAAGTGATTTTAAAAATTCCTGCGCATTGGTCGATTCGCGTATAAATTCCCAGCCAATAAATTCATTGCAAACGGTATAGGTCAGTCTGCTGGTTTTTAAGATAATGTTGCTTAGGTATTCTTCCTGGCTTAAGTCTTCTAATGGGTTATTTATAATATCCTGTACGCTGTGGCGGATGTATTCCATCAGGATATCTTTAAGCAGCAGTTCCTTGCTTTCAAAATATTTATAAATGGTTGCTTTAGCTATTTTGGCCCGCCTGGCTATTTCATTGACACTGGTTTTATGGTAACCATACTTACGAAACAGATCCTGCGCAGCCCGTTTAATACTTCCCCTGATCTTATCTGCTTCCATATTAGTTAATCACCGTAATATCAACATTTGTAACGTTTACCTGGTATTGTTTCAGCGGAAGTTTTGCCGGGGCTTTTACAGGCGTGCCGTCCTGTAAAGAAAACTTAGCGCCGCTGCATGCATCTGTAGCGGTAAGGTTAGGGTCATCGGGTACAACGGCGCATTTTTGTTGTGGAGTTACCGAACTGCAACGGTCATAAGCTACATACACATTATCGGCTCTTTTATAGATAATTAATCCGGCAACGCCCTGGTTATTCACAAGCAATACACCATTGGTATTTTTTATCTGGAATTCCTGTACGGATATATGATAATTGACATAAACATCAGGTATACGGCCTTCTTTATCCTTGGTACAGGATAGGAATAAACATAAAGTAAAGAAAAAGCCCAAATGTTTCATCAGCTTAGTTCAGATTGAAATTGTTTTAAAAAACGAACATCGTTTTCAGAGAATAAACGTAAGTCTTTAATCTGGTATTTTAAGTTTGTAATTCGTTCAATACCCATACCAAAGGCATAGCCTGTAAACTTTTTACTGTCAATAGTACAGTTTTCCAAAACGTTGGGGTCAACCATTCCACAGCCTAAAATTTCTACCCACCCGCTGTATTTACAAAGCGTACAACCTTCTCCTTTACAAATAGTGCATGAAATATCCATTTCGGCAGATGGTTCGGTAAACGGAAAATAAGAGGGGCGAAAACGTACTTTGGTTCCTTCGCCAAAAAGTTCCTGCACAAAGTAAAATAAAGTTTGCTTCAGGTCTGCAAAAGAAACATTTTCATCAATATATAAACCTTCTACCTGGTGAAAAAAACAATGTGCACGTGCAGAAATTGCTTCATTGCGGTAAACCCGGCCGGGCATGATTGCCCTGAACGGTGGCTTGCCCGTTTCCATCATGCGCACTTGTACCGATGAAGTATGTGTCCGTAAAGCAATGTCGCCTTTTTCTCCGCCTTTCTTAATAAAGAAAGTATCCTGCATATCACGGGCGGGATGTTCTTCGGGGAAATTTAAAGCAGAGAAATTATGCCAGTCATCTTCAATTTCAGGCCCTTCGGCAACGTTAAAACCTAACTTATTAAAAATATCAATGATCTGGTTACGCACCAGAGATAATGGATGCCGTGACCCTAACTCAAAACCTTCACCCGGAAGGGTTAAATCAATGGTCGGGCTTTTCGTATTCTCTGTTGAATTTTCCTCCTGCTCTTTCAGGCTTTGGTATTTTGTCTCGGCTAATTGTTTAAACTCATTTAATACTTTTCCCAATACACGTTTTTCTTCAGAAGATACCGTTTTAAATTCTTCAAAAAGATCCTTAATAATACCTTTTGTTCCTAAAAACTTTATTCTGAATACTTCAAGTTCATCAGCAGATTTAGGCTGAAAACTGTTTATCTCGCTTATGTATTGATTTATTTTATTTTGCATCATGTACAATATCTCAATTGTGGAAATACCAAATTTACTAATTACTTAATTACAGCCAAGTCTTTTCCTACTTTGGTAAACGCTTGTATTGCTTTATCTAAATGATGTATTTCATGAGCTGCGGAGAGTTGAACCCGTATACGGGCTTTACCTTGGGGCACAACCGGATAGTAGAAACCGATCACATAAATTCCTTCATCTAATAATTTTGCTGCAAACTCCTGGGCCAGTTTAGCTTCATATAACATGATCGGGACAATAGGGTGAACACCGGGTTTAATGTCAAATCCAGCGTCTGTCATTTTCTCCCGGAAGTATTTCGTGTTTTGTTCCAGTTTATCGCGTAATTCGGTTGTCTGGCTTAACATATCTAATACTGCTATGGATGCACCAACAATTGAGGGAGCCAGAGTATTAGAAAATAAATAAGGCCTTGAACGCTGGCGAAGCATATTAATTACTTCTTTTGGCCCGGATGTAAATCCACCGGATGCGCCGCCCAGGGCTTTGCCTAATGTTCCGGTAATAATATCAACACGACCTATTACATTGTGATGTTCATGCGTTCCACGCCCGGTTTTACCTAAAAACCCTGAGCAATGGCATTCATCAATCATAACCAAGGCATTGTATTTATCGGCCAGATCGCAGATTTTATCTAATTGGGCAATAGTTCCATCCATAGAAAAAGCTCCGTCGGTCACAATAATACGATGGCGTAACCCCTGTGTTTCTTTCAGTTTCTCTTCCAGATCGGCCATATCATCATGATTATAGCGATAACGCTGCGCTTTACATAAACGCACACCATCTATAATGGAAGCGTGGTTTAAAGCATCAGAAATAATAGCATCCTGTTCATTAAATAAAGGCTCAAATACACCCCCGTTAGCATCAAAAGCCGCGGCGTATAAACTGGTATCTTCTGTTCCTAAAAATTGGGATAGTTTAGCTTCGAGTTCTTTGTGAATATCCTGTGTGCCGCAAATAAAACGAACAGATGACATACCAAAACCATGCGAATCAATGGCTTTCTTGGCGGCTTCAATCACTTTAGGGTGGGATGATAATCCAAGGTAATTATTGGCGCAAAAGTTTATGACTTCCTGCCCGCCCTGTATTTTAATATCGGCTCCCTGAGGAGAAGTAATGATGCGTTCGCGTTTATATAAACCGGCATTTTCAATTTCTGACAGTTCATTTTGTAATACCGGCTGTAATGTTTTATACATGCTTTTTAGTTTGATGTTACAAACTTAATCATTATTGGTTCTTTTACGGTTAGAAGCATCAGATTTACTAAATTTTAACCAGCTAACAGATTTATAATTTTAAAAATACATAACAGGAATGCTGTCTTTATAATATAAATTACATCTTTGTATAAACCCCCGCATGAAATCTCTCTGTGCTTTATTCATTATTTTTCTTACCGGCTTAAATGTACAATCTCAAACGGTTACAATTAGCGGAAAAATAACTGACCAGGAGGGCAAGCCTGTTCCATTCGTAAGCATTTATCTTAAAAATACCTCTAACGGAACTTCAGCGAATATAGATGGCGATTATCAGCTAAAAATCCCGACAGGTAATCATACATTAGTTTTTAAAGCTATTGGCTACCGTCCGGAAAATAAGGAAATTAATGTAAAAGCAGATCAGCAATTCCATGTTACCTTAACTCAGGCCGTTTATGAATTACAGGATGTGGTTATCCGTTCAGGGGGAGAAGACCCGGCATACGCCATCATTAGGAGTGCGATTAAAAAGCGTAGAAATTATTTGCGTGAAGTAAATTCTTATACTACCGATGTATATATAAAAGGCTTGCAAAAGTTAGTAAAGGCCCCTAAAAAATTCCTGGGAACTGATATTGATAAAGCAGGCAAACAAATGGGTTTAGACTCAAACCGGAGCGGAATCATTTACCTTTCTGAATCTGAATCTAAATTAAGTTTTATTCAGCCTGATAATTTCAGGGAAGAAATGATCTCTTCTAAAGTTTCCGGTAATAACCAGACTTTTAGCTTTAACCGTGCTTCGGAGATCAAAGTTAATTTGTATGAAAATCTTCAAAATTGGGGAAGTTTAAGCAACCGGCCATTTATTTCGCCGATATCGGATAATGCGTTATCTTATTATACCTATAAATTAGTTGGAACAACGGTAGAAAATGGTGAGTTTATTAACAAAATTGAAGTTTTACCCAAGCGTAGTACTGATCCGGTTTTTCGGGGTCATATTTATATCCTGGAAGATTCCTGGCGCCTGCATAGTATTGATCTGTACATGACGAAGGAGGCTAATCTTAATTTTATTGATACATTAAAAATTAATCAGCAATTTTTTCCCATTAATGATCAGGTATGGATGCCTTCATCTGTTAAATTTGATTTTAAAGGAGATATTTTAGGGTTTCGCTTTACGGGATATTATTTAGCTATTTACAGAAATTATAATTTAAGCCCACCATTAAATCCTAAAGATTTTGCGGAATTTTTACGCATTACCAAAGAAGTGAACACAAAAGATAGTGTTTATTGGAATTCTGCACGACCTATCCCTTTAACTGATGAAGAAAGCAATGATTATAAAAAGAAGGAAATATTAGCCGCTAAACGGGAATCGAAATTAGGAGTGTTCGAAACCTGTCATAGGTTTAAAACTCAGAGTACTATCCACATTTTTTGTTGATAAGCCTATGATTATGTTCAGATTAAGTTGGTT
>JBASZP010000409.1:0-7306 GCA_049660965.1 Daejeonella sp.
GTAAACGGCTTATCAATTCATCGGCTGTCAGGTCAATATTTACTACTTCATCAGCAATATCAAGTATTTTATCAGGAACACGTTCTGTAATTTTTATGCCTGTAATACATTCAACTTCTTCATTTAAGCTTTCCAAATGCTGGATGTTAACCGCACTAATTACGTTTATACCGGCATCTAAAATATCAATTACATCCTGCCAGCGTTTTTCATTTTTGCTTCCCTCAATATTGGTATGAGCCAGCTCATCAACAATTACTACTACCGGATGTATATTGATGATGGCCTGTACATCCATTTCCTCCAATTCTTTTCCCCTATAAAATAATTTCCTTCTGGGGATAACAGGCAGTCCGCTGATTAATGCTTCTGTTTCTGCCCGTTTATGAGTTTCAACATAAGCAATCTTTACATCTATACCTTTTTGCAACAGTGTATGAGCTTCCTGGAGCATTCTAAAAGTTTTACCCACGCCGGCACTCATACCGATATAGATCTTAAACTTTCCCCTCCGGTTTTTCCGGATCAGATCCAGAAAGCGTTCTGACGATTGCGGTTTATTATTCATCAGAAACTCAACGCAATTGAAGTGCTAATTGAAGCATTGTGATTAACGGGGTTCTCTTCACGCATAAAAATTAGATCTTTACTATCTAAAACTCTTCCTTCTAAACGTAATACTACATTGGGATAGGGACTATAGTCTATATTGGCGGAGTACCCCCAGGTTTTAAACCCGTTGGGAGTACCAGACGAAATGATCACCCCATTTTTATCACTGTAATATTCTGCTCTGCCAGCCAGAGATATTTTAGCCGATGGCTGGTAACGTATGATGGCAACCGGGCTGTACCAGGTATTATATTGATCAGAGCCTTTTGCTTTTTGCTCTGTACCCATATCAAATCCTAAAATTAAACCAAACTGCGGGTCTAATTGAAAAACTCCGTAGAAATTATGGAAATACCGGTTAAGACGTACATTATCTGGTTTATCATTACCTATAAATGTACTAGAATTTAAAGTCACCTGATCACTTGGTTTGTAAATAACCTGGGTTCCGAAAGCCGGTGTTGAGTTACCCTCTACCCGTTGGATACGCTGCCAACCGTTCAAATAAAGACCACTTAAAACCAATGTATTATCAGTACTTGTATAAGTAATTTTTGCGCCAGCTTCATAGTAGGGGGAGTTTTCTGCCAAAATACTTCGGGTTAGAGTCCAGTTGTCTTTACCAATTGCACCTTCAAATCCAATATGCGAAGCAAAAATCCCGGCGTCTAACCATAAATTTGAGCTCTTACTAAGTTTAATCCCTGCATTTGCTTCGTATATGTTACGTAAAAGATCAGGTTCTGCAGCCATATTGTATTGAGGATAAGTACCAACCATTAAACCTAAATTACCATGAACATTTTCTGTACTATAGGTGGCCTTTATAATTCCCAAATTCAAATTTACCTCATTATGCCTGTTAAAATTATATAAGAACTGGGGTTTTAAATGGTTTTCAGGTTTGTTGAAATCATAAGAATAATAGCTTTCAATATATCCGCTGATTTTCAAATTAGTTTCTTGTGCTTGTGCTGTAAATGTGTACAGTGCAGCAATAACTGCCAATAATATTCTTTTCATTTTTATAAGTTTTATAGTGTGTATTAAGATGTAACCGCCCAAAGGGTTTATATTAAAACTTTGGCAGTAGTGTTTTTACTTTTTTAATTCATCTAATGCAAGGTTCAATTCTAACAGATTGACTACCTCAGGGCCTAAAAATGGTCTTTCTGTATGTTTGTCAACTAAATTTTCCAGTGTTCTTTTATCTATGTTACGGATACGGGCAATCCGGTTAATCTGAACTTTTGCTCCTGATGGGGATAAATGCGGGTCTAACCCGGAGCCGGAAGCTGTAACTAATTCTGAAGGTACCTGATTTTTCTTAACAGAAGGATTATGAACTAAAAAAGTATCAATTCGAGCCTGGACTTCTTTCAGGTATTCCGGATTGGAAGGGCCTTTGTTGGAACCCCCTGAGCCTGCAGCATTATAGGCAACAGCAGAAGGCCTGCTATTAAAATATTTATCCTGTGTAAATGCCTGGCCAATTCTTTTGTAACCAATTACTTTTCCATTTCTTAAAATGGTTACGCCTTTGCCCTTGTTTGGCGCAGTTTGGGCTATTGTCCAGATTAGTAAAGGATAAACAATGGCAAATAAGATAAGGCAGATAAGGGTTAATTTTATTGCCGGTAATAAGTGGGTTTTCATGATCTTTTTAAATAAATAAGGTGAGAATGATATCAATTAATTTAATGCCTATAAAAGGTGCAATTACACCTCCCAAACCATAAATAAGAAGGTTTCTTCGTAACAATGCGCTTGCACCAACAGGTTTATAGGCTACGCCTTTTAGCGCCAGGGGAATAAGCATGGGGATAATAATGGCATTAAAGATGATGGCTGAAAGTATGGCGCTTTCCGGACTTGTTAATTGCATAATATTTAAACCCTGTAATGCCGGAATGGATGTAATAAATAGAGCCGGAACAATAGCAAAGTATTTAGCCACATCATTGGCAATTGAGAAAGTAGTTAAAGTACCGCGTGTCATTAATAATTGCTTTCCAATCTCTACAATTTCAATCAGCTTGGTAGGGTCATTATCTAAATCTACCATATTGCCTGCCTCTTTTGCGGCCGCAGTGCCGCTATTCATGGCTACGCCCACATCTGCCTGTGCCAATGCAGGGGCATCATTTGTACCATCCCCCATCATGGCTACCAGTTTACCACTGGCTTGTTCAGCTTTAATGTAATTCATTTTATCTTCTGGTTTTGCTTCTGCAATGAAATCATCTACACCAGCTTTTTCAGCTATATACTTTGCTGTTAAAGGATTATCGCCTGTTACCATGACTGTTTTTACTCCCATTTTCCGCAAGCGTTCAAAGCGTTCTGATATACTCGGCTTTATAATATCCTGAAGTTCAATAACCCCCAATACTTCTTCATTTTCGCATACAACTAAAGGGGTTCCTCCGTTTGATGCGATCATGGTAACTTGTTCGGCTGTATGCTTAGGAAATGTATTTCCAGCTTTTTCTACTATGTTGCGTATAGCATCAGAAGCGCCTTTACGGATATGCCTGCCATCAGCCATATTTAAACCGCTTGAACGGGTTTCAGCAGTAAATTTGATGAACTCAGAGCCCACAAGTGTTTCAATAAGCATATTTTGATCTTCATTTTTTGCAAGTTCAATAATTGATTTTCCTTCCGGGGTCTCATCAGCAATGGAACTTAAAACAGCGGCTTGTATAAATCGTTTTTTATCAATTCCAGGTGTGTTATAGAAGTTTGTGGCTTTACGGTTACCAATGGTAATGGTTCCTGTTTTATCCAATAATAATACATCAAGATCTCCTGCGGTTTCTACAGCTTTTCCGGATTTAGTGATCACATTTGCCCGTAAAGCACGGTCCATTCCTGCAATACCAATAGCAGATAACAATCCTCCGATAGTAGTAGGGATGAGGCAGACAAAAAGTGAAATAAACGCAGCAATGGTTATTGGGGTATTAGCATAATCTGCAAATGGTTTGAGTGTTACACAAACAATTATAAATACAAGGGTAAATCCGGCGAGCAGGATGGTTAAAGCAATTTCATTTGGTGTTTTTTGGCGTGATGCTCCTTCTACCAGGGCAATCATTTTATCCAGAAAACTCTCACCTGGTTCTGTAGTGACCATGATTTTGATTTTATCTGAAAGAACTTTTGTTCCACCTGTAACGCTGGATTTATCTCCTCCGGCTTCGCGGATTACCGGAGCAGACTCACCTGTGATAGCGCTTTCATCAATTGTTGCAATGCCTTCAATGATCTCACCGTCTGTAGGAATAATATCTCCTGTTTCGCATAAAAAGATATCACCTTTACGAAGTTCATTGGATGATTTATTAACGATAGATCCATTTTCTAAAATCAGTTTTGCCGGTGTTTCTTCTCTCGTTTTACGTAAACTGTTTGCTTGTGCTTTTCCTCTTGCTTCGGCAATGCCTTCAGCAAAATTTGCAAATAACAAGGTTAAAAACAATATAAAAAATACAGCAAGATTGTATCCCAAACTGCCTTCACTTGTATTGCTGATGGAATAGATTGTTACAAACAGCATGATTATAGTTCCGATCTCTACGGTGAACATCACCGGATTACGAAATAATATTCTGGGATTGAGTTTAACAAAAGATTGCTTTAACGCCTCTTTTACTAAATCTCCCTGAAATAGATTTTGATTTTTTTGATTGCTCATTTTAGCTTAATTAATAAATAGAAAAATATTCAGCAATTGGACCTAAGGTTAGGGCAGGAAAGAATGATAATGCTGTAATAATAAATATGACAGCAAAAACCATCAACCCAAATGTTGTTGTATCGGTTTTTAATGTTCCTGCACTTTCGGGAATACTCTTTTTAACGGCAAGTAATCCGGCAATAGCCAAAGGGCCAATTATGGGAATAAAGCGACCCAGAATAAGCACTACTCCGGTTGAAATATTCCACCATGGTGTGTTATCGCCCAAGCCTTCAAAACCAGAACCATTATTAGCTGCAGATGAAGTATATTCATACAGCATTTCTGAAAATCCATGGAAGCCGGGGTTATTTAACCAGGTAATATCTTTGAGGTTAGTAAACCCATACGATGCAAGTGCTGTGCCTACTAATATTAAAAATGGATGGAGTAAAGCCACTATCATTGCTATTTTCATTTCGCGGGCCTCTATTTTCTTTCCCATAAACTCGGGAGTACGGCCAACCATTAAACCCGAAATAAATACGGCTATAATGATGAAGACATAAAAATTAAGTATGCCTACACCACAGCCTCCGTAAAAAGCATTGGTCATCATAGCCATTAACTGCATCATGCCCGATATAGGCATACTGCTGTCGTGCATAGAATTGACAGACCCTGTTGAAATAACAGTGGTCGCAATACTCCAGTAAGCAGAGGCCACAGCTCCAATCCTTACTTCTTTACCTTCCATTGCACCGGTACTTTGGTCTATACCCATTTTTTGAATTTGTGGATTGCCATGCACCTCTGAAAATAGGGTAGGGATGGTAAGTAATAGAAATCCAAAGGTCATTACTCCAAAAATCATCCATGACAGTTTCCTTCGCTTAAGGTAAAAGCCCAACGCAAAAACCATAGCAAATGGAATAATTACCTGTGCAAAAATCTCTATGAAATTGGTGAGGTAATTAGGATTTTCTAACGGATGGGCAGAGTTTGCACCAAAATATCCTCCACCGTTTGTACCTATGTGTTTTATGGCGATCATCGCGGCAGCCGGGCCTCTTGATACCTGAACAGTATCGCCCTGCATAGAAATGAATGAATCTTTACCTTCCACATTCATAGGTGTACCATTAAATACAAGGGTTATTGCTACAATAATAGATAGTGGTAAAAGAATACGTGTGCATGATTTTATAAAGTAATTGTAAAAATTGCCAAGTTTATCGGAGGTACGTTCTTTTAATGCATTAAATAGCATGGCGGCAACAGCTAAGCCGGTACCCGCTGATACGAATTGCAGGAACGTAACAAAAAATATTTGGTTAAAATAGGACATTCCGGTTTCTCCTGAATAATGTTGCAGATTACAGTTTACCAAAAAACTAATGGCTGTATTAAAAGCCAGATGTGGCGACATGGATGGATTTCCATCCGGATTAAAGGGTAGCCAGTCCTGGTTCATTAATAGAAACATTCCCAGAAAAAACCAAACAAAATTGATGATTAACATGGCTTTTAGGTGTTCTTTCCACCCCATTTGACGGTTGTGATTTACACCACTTATTTTAAATAGAAATTTCTCCAGTGGATTGAAGAGAAAATCTAATAAGGTTTTTTCGCCACCATAAACTTTTGCTATGTATTTCCCGAAAGGAATAGCCAGTAGAACGGATATTAAAAAGATCAATCCAACTGCTAATAGTTGATTATTCATTTGTCAGGGTTTAAAATTTTTCAGGTCTAATTAATACATAAACCATGTAAATGAACACGGCAATGCTGATGATCAGTAGTACTTTCATGTCAGATTTTTTCGAAGTAATTAACAGTTTTGTAAAACAACCAGAAACAGGCTGTAGTCAATAAGAGAAGGAGTGTGGTTTCCATAATCGTTTTTTAATTGATTATGCCAAGATGGATGCCATTAAAATAGAATCCTGTATTAAAACGTTTATTTGATGTTTATAACATAAATTTAAGTTTTTTTGTTTTTAAACCCCTGTCAAAATGGAAGGGTGTTTTTCAAAATGGAAGACTTAACTTAAATGGTATTCTTCAATCTTGCGGTAAAGCGTGGTTAAGCCAATATTTAAAATACGGGCGGCTTCAGTTTTATTACCTTTTGCGTAATGCAATACATAAATGATATGTTTTTTTTCTACACTTGCCAGGTTAAGTGAGATTGTGCCATCATCAGAATTAGTGTAAAATTCAATTGGAAGAAGATCTGTAGTCAATATTTTACTTTCTGAAAGTATTACGGCACGTTCCATAAGATTTTTAAGTTCGCGAACGTTGCCTTTCCATGTATGTTCCACTAATCTTTTTAAGAAAGGGTCGTCCATTCCGGTGATCTGCCTGTTAGTTTTATAAGAAAATTCTTTTAGATAATGTTTGGCAAAAATTGGGATATCTTCTTTTCGCTGCGATAAGGAGGGAAGGTTGATATTAAAAACAGAAAGGCGATAAAAAAGATCTGACCTGAAGTTTCCTTTTTCTATTTCTTCATTTAGATTTTTGTTTGTTGCCGCAATAATGCGCACATTCACTTTTGTAGTTTTTGTATCACCAACTTTAATAAACTCTCCGTTTTCAAGTACTCGTAATAACTTAGCTTGCAGATCAATGTTCATTTCACCGATCTCATCTAAAAACAAAGTTCCGTTGTTGGCTTCTTCAAATAAGCCTTTCTTTTCTTTAATAGCACCAGTAAATGCTCCCGCTTTGTGGCCAAATAATTCACTTTCTAATAATTCTTTTGAAAAGGCGCTGCAATTTACTACTACAAATTCTTTTTGCTTTCTGTGACTTTCCTGGTGAATAGCCTGGGCAAAAACTTCTTTTCCTGTTCCGGTTTCTCCCAATAATAACACTGTGGCATCTGTATCACTTACTTTTCTGGCTAATGAAATAGCCTGTTTAATTAATTGTGATGATCCTAAAATGGTATCAAAACTATATTTTTTATTTATTTTTTGCTCCAGTTGTGCTATCCGATGT
>JBASZP010000410.1:0-2812 GCA_049660965.1 Daejeonella sp.
GTGCAGAACCTGTTTTACTAAAAACAATCCTAATCCGCTGCCAGATTCACCACTACTCCCCTTGCTGGTTTGTATATCTGCAGAATTTAGAATAGCCTTGATTTGTGTTTCGCTCAAACCCGGACCAGTGTCCTGTACACTGAGATGGTAAAGGTTTTCACGAATACAACCTGTAATCTTTATGCTTGAATCTTTCGGGCTGAATTTAATAGCATTGGTGAGAATATTGCGCATAGCAATGGATAGAATGTTTTCATCTCCGATAATTTTTGCTTGTTCAACTTGCGAAAGGAACTCAATGTTTTTCTGAATTGCCTGAGGTTTTAGAAGATCCAGACAATCCTGTACTGTCTCATGGACGGAAAGAGGTCGCAAAGTAGGCGAAGAATCTTTTAACTGCATTTTTGCCCAGGTGAGTAAGTTGTCCAATAAAATACCTGTTTGAGCAACAGACTGAATACTCTGATCTTTGAACAACTTGCGTTTTTCTAAACTCAAATTTTCATTCTCCGATAAAATCAAGCATGAGTGTAAGTTGTTTAGCGGATTACGTAAATCGTGACTAATCACACTAAACATTCTGTCTTTTACTTGATTTAAATTTTGGAGTTCATCTTTTTGTTGCCCAATCAAGGCATTCTGTGCTTCAACTTCTTTTTTTCTTTTTTGGATACGTTGGTTAAAGTAAAGGGCCACCCCCAGGAATAACAGAGCACCCACCGACAACATGATAAAGATATTTCGCTGATTCATTTGCTGTTGGATTGAAACATCTTTTTTAAGTATTTCGTTGTTTTTTTTTCCAACGATATAATCTGTTTCCAACTGATTTATTTGGTTACGGGTGTCCTCTGTAAACAGGCTATCTTTTATTTGGGTATATTTTTTTAAATAAAAAGCATATTCTTTATAGTTACCCATGTTTTCATACATGTTGGATAAATTTCTATAGTTTTCCATTTCGATACCAATCTGACCTATTTTTTTTCCCAATGAAATACTCTTCTGAAAACATGGTAAGGCGGCTTGGAAGTTTTTGGACTGGGAATATATACAAGCTTTATTATTGTAATTAGCAGCCAGCTCAATAATATATTCGTCTGCATTGTTTATCAATCGTTCTACACTATCGCAATATGAAAGAGCTAGCTCAGTCTTAAATAATTTTTTAAAAACCAGTGATAAATTAGACAAGCTAACAATTTCCTGGTAGGTATCCCTGCTGCTTCTTGCAAGTTGCAGACCTTTAAATAAATACTTAAGAGCAGAATCCTGTTCTCCATTTCTGGAATAGGTACTTCCTATTTGAGAATATAAGCTACATAGTTGAAAGGTGTCTTTTGAATTTATCAAACAGGCCTCTGATTTTTGAATATATTCTTTCACCTTGGTAAAATTATTCATCTCGCTATAAACCGAAATTAATGACATATACGTATTGGCCATTTTATCGCGGTAGTCCAGTTTCTCATATATTTTGGTCGCCTCCAAATAACTTTCTATTGATTTTTCCCAATCCCTTTTTAATAAGAAGCAGTAACCTATACTATAATAGGCGTTTGCAATATGATGGATTTCATTCAGCTGTTGCCCAATTTTGAGGGCTTTGTCGTAATATTCTAATGCTTTATTGGGGTTGTTGTCGGAATATAAATTACCGATTTGATGATTTAATCTTAACTGCAGGGTATCAACGTTGGATTCCTTGAGTAACTTAAAGAGACTGTCTAACCTTTGCTCGGATTGCCCTTTACTTACCTGAAGGGATACGATAAAATAAAGAAGAAAGGACGAATAATATTTAAACATAGCCGGGATTAATTAGCATGTCGCTTGATAACATTGTTTCCCACAACCAATTGGGTTAACGATTCAAGATAGGTCTTGCCAATGGGCAAACGGATATTATTTAATGCAACTTCATCATTATTGAATGAGGTAATGCACAATGTATTTACAATATGGGTTCTGGATATTCGAACAAATTTATCGCAAGGTAATTGTAGCATCAAATTTTTTAGATTAACGAGAGCTAATTTTTCAACACCACCACTTAAATGAATTTTGGTGAAATCAGTAAGCGACTCAAAAAACAGTACGTCCTTATAAAATATTCTGCAATAGCTACCTTCCTCTCTGATAAAAAAACTATCTACATCATTAGGTTTTACACCATCATGTTGTCTTATCGCTTTCTTTAATGCTAACAATGTTCTAACTTTTTCGATAGCTCGAAGTAATCTTTCCGGAGGGAGTGGTTTTTTAATAAAATCAATCGCATCTACTTCAAAGGCATCTAAAGCATAATGAGGATGGGCACTTATGAATATTACATAAGGTTGTTTACTGAATGATTTGATTAATTGTAATCCGCTTAAGCCAGGCATCTCCACATCTAAAATCAAAAAATCAGGTTCCAGTTGGTGAAGGCATTGTCTCACTTCAATAGCGCTTTGACAAACCTGAAGGCAGGTTAATTCCGGAACCGCCATAAGATATTGCTGAATAATCTCATGATAAATGATTTCATCGTCTGCAAGAATATAAGAAATAGAATTCATGGCAGTAAAGGAAGCTAATATAGGTTTTAGAATTTGAATATAAAAATTAATAGACCTGAGAAACCCTTCCATAGATATTTCAAGCAGTGTTCATAGATATGACTTGAACCGCTGCCTTTAAACGTATTTCCTTTACCATGCCATTCAATAGTTACATCTTTTAAATTTTTTACCATGAAAAAAAGTATCTTATTACTAACATTATTTTTCACCGCACTCACTCTCTTTTCTTATACTGCTTTTAGTCAGGT
>JBASZP010000411.1:0-7515 GCA_049660965.1 Daejeonella sp.
GGATTAAGCTTACCGGCATTGAATAGATTTCCTATTTCCCTTCTGTAGGTTTTAGCCAAAGCATCTTCATTTACCTTTAATTTGAGTACTGAAGGAATGTAATTGTTCTTTTTTCTTTTCTCGGTTAGCTTAGTTGAAATTGTACCAAGAACATCCCGTACATACATTGACCTTTCATACAACGCTTTTGGGTCAGTTAATAACCAAGGTGGCGGTGTTCCACCACCACCGCCTTCGGTGTCCATTTCATCTTTCTGCCTTTTCTGAAAGAATTTTATAGGAAGGTTTTTTTCTGCCATTGTTTTAAGATTGTTTATTTAAATAGTTTCTTACCTGCCTTAGTGAAACCTTCATCCTTTCAGCTATAGCAGCTTGTGGTATTCCATTATCATTAAGAAACTCAACCAGTTTATCAATAGTTAAATCTCCATGATGATTAAATTCAAATAATTCTACCAGCAAATCATCGTATGCAAGTATATCCCTGCCGTTTATTATAGCATGTGCTTTCGCATTATTTACAATGCTCTTTATATCTGATGGCGTTTTTCCTTCAAGCAACTTCATGAGTTTGTCAGTTCGCTTTTCATCATTGCTAAAGTCTGTATTAAAGCCATCAGTAAAAGTTTTTACCAGTTCAATAATTTCTCCGTCTTGTGGTGCTCCAATTTCAATTACAGTATTGAATCGTCTCCAGATTGCTTTGTCAAGTAACTCAGGGTGATTAGTTGCCGCAATAAGAATGTTATGCTTTGCAAAAGCATCAATGTTTTGAAGAAGGCTATTGATAACCCTCTTTAATTCTCCTAATTCATACTGGTCATCCCTTGCCTTTGCAATAGCATCAAATTCGTCAAGAAAGAGAATGCAAGGTTTATTATCCGCAAAATCAAAAATCTTTCTGATGTTCTTTGCTGTATTACCAAGCAGGGATGAAACAATTGCATCAAACCTTGCAATTACAAGTGGTAATCCTGTTCTCTCAGAAATATATTTTGCAACAGTTGTTTTGCCACAACCAGGCTTTCCATAAAGCAGCAAAGTATTTGACACTTCAACGCCGCCCTTTATTAGCTGCTTTTGATGTTTAACAACATTGATGAAGTCCTCAATCTTGTTATCTACAAGTTTGGGTAGTACCACTTGTGTATGTTCCTTTGGTGGAACTTCTACATCAACAATGCTCAATCTGCTTTCCTGGTCAACAGGTGTAGTTAACAACTCATCCATAGTTACTGTCGTAGCAGGCCCATTATCAATGGCTCTCAAAATCATTTTAGCCATCTTATTGTCGCCATCTTTATCAAGCTTATCAGCCAGCAATCTTGAATAGTTGTACACCTTCTTTGGGTCTTTAGCTAACCCGCCTTCTATTATGCGTAATATTTCGGTATACATGGCGTATTATTTTTTCGGTTTGTGATACAAAAATGAGATATTTCGGAATAAAAAACAAATTAAATGAAATATTTTAACAAAAAACGTATTTTTATAGTTCAATGGTGTATAAAAAATCGTTAGCTCGTAATATTTTCTTCTAATAGCGGAATTTGGGCACTGTGGGCAATCTGTTTGAGGTAGCTGATTTTAAATGATGATATTGAACCAAATACCATGAAATAGTAAATACGTAGTGGCAGAATTAAGGCCATATCAAACTGATGGGATTCTCAAAATCTTTAATTGCTGGAAATCCGGTAAGAGAAGTGTGCTTTTTCAAATGCCGACCGGCACTGGTAAGACAGTACTATTTTCTCAGATTGTAAAACTTGGCTTTGATAATGACCGCAGGATTTTGATTGTAGTCCACAGGAAAGAATTAGTAGAGCAAATAACTGAAAAGCTAACTGCAAGAAATGTTCCTGTAGGGCACATAGTTGCCGGAATGAAAGCCGATTATTCTAAAACAGTTCAGGTAGCATCAATACAAACACTTTCCAGGAGAGAGCACCCCGAATCTAATTTAATAATCATTGACGAATGCCACCATGCAAAAGCAGATACTTATAAAAAATTGTGGGAGATATACCCTGATGCAAAATTTTTAGGTGTTACGGCAACACCTGTACGTTTGAGTGGAGAAGGCTTTGATGATTTATTTGATGAGTTGATTGTTTCAATGAATACTCAAAAATTCATTGAACAGGGATACTTATCTCCGGTTAGTCATTTGGTTTGCTCAAATCCAAATCTCACTGATGTAAAGCAAAAGCAAGGTGATTATGTTACTAAAATGCTTTCAGGCGTAATGATGGATAACTCCATTATGTCCGACCTGATAGACAGCTACAAAGAAAAAGCATTAGGTAAAACAACTATTGTGTTTGCTGTTGATGTAGAACATAGCCAAAGTATTGTTAAGCGATATAACGAAGAAAACATTTCTGCCGCACATATTGATGCAACCACACCTAAAAGTGAAAGAGCGTCTATTCTTACAGATTTCAAAGCTGGCAAGATTAAGGTTGTTAGCAATGTTGAAATTATTACTGAGGGCTTTGATTTTCCAGAATGTGAAGTAGTGCAATTGGCAAGGCCAACAAAATCATTATCACTATATCTGCAAATGGTAGGCAGGGTAATGCGGCCAGCAAAGAATAAAAAAGAAGGAATAATATTAGATAATGCAGGCCTGTGGCTGGAACATGGCTTGTCAACTGTAGATAGAGATTGGTCATTACAAAGCACAAAAAAGAAAAGCAAAAATGAAGTAAGACAAATAAAAGAAGTAGCACTGGATGAAGAAGGAACTATCCGGGAAATAAACCGGAAACGACCTGTTGAGATAAAAGGATTAAAACTTGTTCCGTTAACTTTTGAAATAAAAAGATTGTTTGAGTTTGAGACTATTCTTGCCAATTCAAGAACTAAAGGGCATAACCTTCTTGCTTGTTATTTCAACTATAAAACATTATTGGAAGAGCGGAATATCAAAATATCAAAATACGAATTTGCTTATATAAAGAAACGGCTGAATGCCTTCAATGAAAAAGCACCGGCAGACAAGCAGTTTAAAAAAGGTTACTGGTATAATGAGGAAAAAAACTTGTTCCAGCAATAAAAAATATCATGGTTGATTTTGAATTAATAAAAGGCAGAATACAGAAGCATCGGCTTTCTTCACTTGTTCATAATACACTTGAGTTATTGAATGAAGTGCAACGCAGGGATGATAAAACCTATCCCGTTTGGAATTTACTTACTCTTTTAAAATGGGCTTATTTGCATACTACAGATAGTATTATCAGACGGCCAATACAACCACATGAGTATAACCAGTTGTTAACCCTTATCAAGGATTTTGAGGTAAAATACAGTGGGATAAATTTTAAAGACCGGAGCCACGTAAATCAGTCTTTTAAAATAATTGCCAATCAGCAATTCCCCTTACAAGATAAGTTTCACAACTCTATCCTTTCAAGACAAATAATTTTATACTTTCAGCTTCGCTCAAAATTTGATATTGACAAAGAGTTTGAAAGGCTGTCCGGCATAAATCTGAAAGCTTTCCTTGAATACAGTTACTTTACCTATTTCTTTTTCAATTTTGATGAAGTAAGACCTGATATCAGGTATGAAGGAGATTTATTTGAAGACTACTTTGCAATATTCAAATCTAAATGGTCAGCAAGTGAGTTGAAGAAATATCTTGATTTATTGACGATAACAGATAAAGATGATTTTGAAAATCTTCAAAAACTCAATACAGAGATACTTCAATTGTATGAAACGAATTTTTTCACACTTAAACCTTTTATTCACTTTCGCAATCAATACAGAATACCTTACCGACAAATATTTGTTCAAACAATAAAGCATTTTATTTACAACTACCTTAAAGAAAATTCACAACTCTTTCCAGAAGAATTTGGGAAACGTTTAGAAAAATATGTTGAGTTGGGTTTGAGTGAGAACAAAGTATCTTATTTAAACGAAACAGCTTTAAAAACAAAATATCAACTTGGCAAGGTTTCTGACTTTTTAATAGAAAACGATATATTAATTGAAGTTAAAGCTATAGAACTGCATCCACGTTCAGGAGTTTTGCGTACAAAGGATATTCTTGCGAATGACCTTGCCGGTACAATCGTAAAAGCTTACACCCAGTTACTTGAAACTGCAACTAAAATAAACCCTAATGCTGAACATTATGGAGTAGTAATAACATATAAGGAAATGTACCTTGGATTTGGTGCTGATGCCTGGGAAGAATTTCTGAAAGAGCCGATTGAGAAATACTGTTTGGAGAACTCACTTGATTTAGCTGTGTTATCCCCGCAAAATTTATGCTTCATAAATATTGAGGATTGGGATAAAATGATGCAGGCAATAAAAGAAGGGAAAGCAACTTTAAAAGAAATACTTATCAAAGGCAAAGAGCTTAATGCATTAGATAACCCGGCAGAAAGTGTTATGCTTATGGAACAAGTCATACACAAACATTTCCATCCCTCACAAATAACTTTATCTTATTTGAAAGATACACACTTGCAACTTGATATTATTCCTTCAAAAGAAAATGATTTTAATTTTCTTTGATACCAGCTTCGGTTTTTCATGGCATCATCGTTGCGTCGCACTCTTGTACTGCATATCATTGGGCATCTATTCCGTTTCCATCACAACATAACCGACAAAAAGAAATTATCCCAACGCCGCTACAGTAAAATCATTTCACTGGCACAATCCATTTAAAAAATAAAATACACATGCAAGATAGCTCTGAGAAAACGGGGCATCCAAAAGACTACGGCATAAACACAAACCCGACGCACAAGGCTATCTTTTATTCCGTTTCCTTTTGGAGTGCAAAGACACCCGTTTCCCTTCGCTGACAGGAGCATGTTATTTTATTTTTTCATTTTAAATGTATTGTCATGTCAGCTTCATTTCCTTTTCCTGGTCGCCGTCGCAGGCAGTGGGTTTCTTTTTTAGTTACAGGTTGTCATTATAGCAGCCTTGTTCATGTAGTGTATCGTTGCCCTGTTATTGCAGGTGTTCCATTGGTGCATCTTGCATGGGTTCATCGCATCGTACCGGCTTCATAGCTGGTACTTAGATGGAAGTTGTGTGGCTTCGCCACGAATTTTTTTTGATTGCTTATTCCGTTCCTCTCCATAAGCAAGATTTGCCCACCGCACAGAACCCACGCTTCGCCGGTAAATAGGTCTCACTGCGGCGGCGTCAGCAAGCAGATACGCCAAACCATTGCAGTACCTGGCATAAATCCATTAAAATACTTTTATGGTATGCCAGCAACTGCAATGCCCTTCGGGCTGCTATCGCAGGTTTGTCATACTGCTTGCAGTTCCTTCGCCTTCGTTCGGGCAGCTTCTGTGTTCTTCACGCCACTTCGTTCATTACTTCGTTCGTTCCGCTTCATTACACCTCGTTCGCAGCTACCCATTTGCTTCATGTCCGGGCCCCGCCACAGCATACTCACAATATCAAATCACAGGCGGGGCACCAGCCATTCGCAAGCCATCGCTACAATACTCACTGGGTTCCATTCCGCTTCACTACGTCATTCATTCACTTCAGTAGCGTTCAGTCCACCCGCTGCCTATTATTTGGCTCGCCGGCCGCCCACTTCGGCTGCGTTCACCTTGCGGATGCTAATTGCTCATTCGTACCTCATTTCGCAAAGCACCGCTAAGGTTCACTTGCATAGTTCATCCCGTGCTGTATGCTTCGCAAAATTTACAGCACGGGATTCCTATGGAGCTGGCATCGTAGCAGCCACTTGGCTATGCTTCTTTACATTAACCCGATAAGTGGCTGCTACTTTACTGCCAGCCCCTTCGTGGGGCTCGCAGGCACTTCCGTTCGTTCCTCTCTCCAGTGCCTTATGGCGGCTCGCCACCAGCGCTACAGTGTGGACAAGTGTGCCACACGGCTGTGCTTCTTTTTAGCCGCAGGCGCTTTTACCGGCAGGCTGATGCACAGTTAGCCTTCGCTTCTAAGAAAGCACTATTGAACTGACGAATAAGTTTAGCCTGTGCATCTGTAGAATATATCCAAGCAACATCAAACCGGCATTCTTATCCTGTGGAAAAGCCGATGTTAATAAAATAGAAATCATCGTAACTTTATGCTAAATCTATTAGTCATGCCAAGTAAAAAAGATGCCCAAGGAATGAAGGGCGAAAGAAGTAGAAATCAAGACGGTCAATTAAGGGACAAAAGAGATGATACTCACATGGGTACTATTGAAAAGAAGTACAACAGGGATTTTGATGTTAGAAGCGATAAGCAACTTGGAAACTTCCTGAAAGAAAATAACATTGCTTCTTTGAATGACCTTATTCAAAGCGACCTCGGTAAAAAGTAAATTTATTTAAACTCCTTCTCAATACTTCGCTTGAACAAGCGGATATAACTTCTATTACTTTAAACAAAAAAAAGTGCAGCAAGTAAGGTGGCTGGCACAAGCCCAATCGTAATAAAAAAACCAAAAGACTACGGCATAAACACAAGCCAACACACAAGGCTATTATTTATTCCGTTTCCTTTTGGTTTTTTAGCCACGCCACCTGATGTAATTGCTTTCTTTTTCTTTTTTTCGGTTTTTCTTTCTCTTTTAGGTTTAATATATGGCGGAGCGTAGCGGAGCATCATTTTAAATGCTCATACTATGTTCATCAAATGTTACAAACTCAATCAGCAAATTTCAAAGCCTCACTTCTTCATTCTTTCAAAAGGTAATAACAGCGGCAAACCCTTAGATGCGGCTTGTCCAAACTGCTTTGTTTGCATCTGCAAAACCAAAGAAGAAAAACAACAACTGTACTGGCTTTTTTATGGCTTGTGGCAAGGCTCATTTTTTCATCCATTTCTTACAGGCTCTGTTATTTCATTTATCAGGTTAGATGATTTAAAGAAAGTGGCAGCAATGGCTTTAGAAAAAGTTACAGGCAATCAGGAGCAGTTCAATAAAAATATTTCTATGCTGCAGTTATTAGATGATAAAAGCAAAGTCATCATGGAGCAAATCAAATTAATAAAGCAAGCTAAAAAAGCACTCATGTACCAGGTACTAAAATAAAAGTCCCGGCAAATGCCAGGACTTTACTTATCTCAACCGAAGGTCACCACAACGAACGGGAGAATTATTTTTTCAATCGTTTAATAAGTGCTTTTAAAAATATGGTTACTGTAAAACTCACCGCCGCACCAATTGCAGCCAGGATAATTGTTTTAACAACATCCTCACTGGTGATATTAGCAAATATAGTGAGCAATGTGCCGCCTGCAGTGCCGGCCTTTGTAGTATTATCAAAATGCTGGTTCATTATTCACCCTCTACTGCAGTTTGACTAACTGCACCGGCTATGCCACCGGCAACAGCTAAATAACCGGCAATTTTAATAACAACAGCAGGCAGCACCACAGGAGCTGCAACCACAGTGGTTGCAACGGTGGCCAGCACCAGGCCAATATTTCGCAGCTTCTTAAAAAACTTTGGTGTAGGGGATTGAACCCTTTCAATTATTGTCTTCACTTGCTTTGGATTTA
>JBASZP010000412.1:0-8900 GCA_049660965.1 Daejeonella sp.
CGCTAAATCTTTCTCCCTTCTCCTTTTTTCCTTAGTCCTCTTCTCTAATATCTCCGCTCAAAACATTATCTATATAACGCCCGAGGGCGCCGGGGCTAAAAATGGTTCTTCCTGGGAAAATGCCGCACAGGGAAGTCAATTACAAACCCGTATGAACGCAGCCGGAGCGCAATACGCCCTGGATAATACTAAAAAGACCCGGTTTTGGTTAAAAGCAGGTACTTATTATCCTACTATTGACCCGACAGATAACGGCGGAACGGAACGGGATAAAACCTTCTTGCTGAAAAATGGCGTAGGCTTATATGGCGGTTTCGCCGGTACTGAAACGACCCTAGAACAACGGGATATTGCCAAGAACCAAAGCATTTTAAGCGGTGACCTGGGAACATTAGATGATATTACCGATAATGCTTACCATGTGGTGGTATCCGTTAATAATGATGCAACAGTTGTTTTAGATGGATTAACGATTGAAAAAGGAAATGCGGATAAAAACGATCTTTTTATAATAATAGCAAATAATAATACGAGGCGTGATTTTGGCGCTGGAATATTTAATTCACAGTCATCTCTAACTATTACCAATAGTGTATTTAAAAAAAATACTGCCCAGCTCCACGGTGGCGGAATGTATAATTCATACTCATCTCTAATTATTACCAATAGTGTATTTAAAGAAAATACTGCCCAAGGCCAGGGTGGAGCCATATTAAGTGAAGGTGAATCATCCTTCTTAACCATTATTAATAGTGTATTTAATGCGAATACCGCTCAAGAAACTGGTGGTGCAATAAATAATGATTTTCAATCTTCTTTAACTATTACCAATAGTGTATTTAGTGCGAATATTGCCCAATCAGGCGGTTGTGCGATACATAGTTTTCAGAGTGTTCCGCCAATAATTACTAATTCTATTATATATGACAATAAAAGTAATAGCAGTATTGATAATATTAAGGGGGCGGCAACGGTTACTTACAGTTTAGTACAGGCATCATCAGGGCAGGTTTTTGACGGTATTGGTAACATTATTAATGTTGATCCCTTATTTGTAAACGCCGCGGATGGCAATTTCCGCCTGATGAAAGGGAGCCCCGCTATTGATAAAGGAAATGATCTGGCCATAGCAGGCACACTCACCGATATCAGCGGGAAACCCCGCATAGCAGGTAAAGCCGTAGATATGGGCGCTTATGAAAATTCGTATAAAATAATTATTCCTTCTGATCCGGTCACTGATAAAGAACAGAGCGCTATTACCAATCTACTCTCGCCTAACGGCGATGGTATTAATGACCGCTGGATAGTGTATGACGCTAACCTGTACCCGGATAAGGAAGTGGAAGTAAAGATATTTGACCGTTCGGGCAGGTTATTGTTCAGCCAGAAAAACTACCAAAATAACTGGGACGGAACCGTAAACGGCAAACCTTTGGCAGAGGATACGTATTATTACGTGCTTATTGACGGGAAAGATACAGCCAAAGGATTTATTACCCTGCTCAGGAATTAGTTTTAAATAGTGTGTTATTGTATGCAAAGCCCGTTAATTGAAAGATTACGGGCTTTGTTATTCAGAATGAAACCTGTTTAAACAACTTATAATTCCTTACGCAAACGGGCTACGGGTATGTTCATTCCTTCGCGGTATTTTGCAACCGTTCTGCGGGCTATATTGTAGCCTTTTTCTTTAAGAATTTCAGTTAGCTTTTCATCCGCTAACGGATGGCGTTTATCTTCATTGCCTATACATTCTTCCAGTATTTTTTTCACTTCTTTATTTGAAACTTCTTCCCCGCTATCCATTTGAATAGCTTCAGAAAAAAAGGATTTTAAAAGAAAGGTGCCAAACTCTGTTTGAACGTATTTTGAATTTGCCACACGCGAAACGGTAGAAATATCCATCCCAATTCTGTCAGCAACATCTTTAAGGATCATGGGCCTTAAGTTTTTATCATCCCCCGTCAGGAAATAATCATACTGATAGTTCATAATAGCATTCATGGTTTTTAAAAGGGTTTGCTGGCGTTGTTTAATGGCATCAATAAACCATTTTGCCGAATCCAGTTTTTGTTTTACAAACTGTACCGCTTCTTTTAGCTTCTTATCTTTATTCGCTGTTTTATCATAATGTTCAAACATGTCCATATATGAGCGGCTTACCCGGAGTTCTGGTGCGTTTTTAGAATTTAGTGTTAAAAATAAAACCCCGTCATTATTGGCAATACTAAAATCTGGTGTTATCTGTAATTGTTTATTGGTAACAGCATTCGAATCTCCCGGTTTAGGATTAAGCCTTAAAATTTCATTAACCACTTCTTTCAGTTCCTCTGATTCCATGTTTAAAGATCTTTCCAGCTTATCATAATGCTTTTTGGTAAACTCATCCAGGTAGTCTTCCACTACCTGTATTGCCTTTAGAATGGTAGGAGCTTGCTCTTTTTTACGAAGTTGTATTAATAAACATTCCTGCAGATCACGGGCGCCAACACCAGCAGGGTCAAACGATTGAATTATTTTAAGCATATCCTCAACCTCTGTTTCTTCGGCAAAAACATTTTGCGAAAAAGCGAGATCATCAATTAATGAGGCTATTGGCCGGCGTAAATAACCATCATCATCCAAACTTCCAATAAGTTGTTTCCCGATTTTAAAATCTTTATCTGATAAAGGCACCAGGTCTAACTGAAGTTGTAAACTTTCAAAGAAAGAATCCTGTATGGCAATTGGCATTTCTTTACGCTCTTCTTCATCATCTCCATTTTGTTCATATTTAGAGGTATAATCGTTCAAATTATCATCCTGCAAATATTCATCTACATTAAATTCATCAATATCATCATGGCTTTCATCGGCATTAAAATTATCATCCGGGTCTTTATCCGGATAATCTTCAGCTTCGTCATTCATATTAGTCAAGCTAATATCCTCTAAAGCCGGGTTCTCTTCCAGTTCCTCTTTAATCCGGGTATCCAATGCAACGGTGGGTACCTGTAATAATTTAATGAACTGGATTTGCTGTGGCGAAAGTTTTTGAAGTAATTTTTGCTGTAGACTTTGTTTTAGCATAATTTCAAAATTACATAATTAAAGAAGCATAGGCTATATGCTATTTAAAATAACTTTTTTGTTTAATGGTTTTAAGATTGCTTAATTTTACAGCTGTAAATTTTGCTAAAAAATTCACAATAAACCAAGTAAATATTTTATGAATTTTGTCAAAGAATTTAAAGAATTTGTCTCCAGAGGAAATGTGATTGATCTGGCCGTAGGAGTTATTATTGGTGCAGCTTTTGGTAAAATAGTTACTTCCTTAGTAGATGATGTAATTATGCCTCCTATTGGTTATATACTGGGTGGGATTGATTTTTCAGATAAAAAACTTGTTCTTGTGCATGCAAATGCGGCTGATAAAATTTCTGAAGTAGCTATTCGCTATGGGAATTTTATTAATTCTCTTATTCAGTTTTTAATTGTAGCGCTTTGTATTTTCGCCATTTTAAAAGCTATTAATTCTATAAAAAGAAAAGAAACAGCTAAACCTCAAAAAGAGCCTGAACTTACAAAAGAAGAGATTTTACTTACTGAAATAAGGGATTTACTTCGTAATCAGCAACGTTAATTTTAAACAAGGGTTTGAATTATGAAAAATCAATCATATATTTGCGCTCTTATTTTTAGAGCATAAAAGAATAAAACATCATGAAAAGAACATTCCAGCCTTCTCAAAGAAAAAGAAGAAATAAGCATGGGTTTAGGGAACGTATGAGCTCTGCGAACGGAAGAAGAGTATTAGCATCAAGAAGAGCTAAAGGCAGAAGAAGATTATCAGTATCAAGCGAGCGTCGCCATAAAGCATAAATTGGTTACTATTTTGTAGCCATCTTCAGGATAATGCAGAATTTTCTGTATCTGAAAAGGCTTAAAGTAATCAACAATGTACACTTTTAAAAAAGAAGAACGATTATGTAGTACAAAGCTTTTAGAAAAGCTTTTTCATACTGGTTCTTCTTTTCTGTTATACCCTTTCCGAATAACCTGGCTTCAGGGAGATTTTCCGAAAAATCCGCCGGTTCAGGTAGTAATTAATGTTTCCAAGCGTAATTTTAAAAAAGCGGTAGATCGTAATCTGATCAAACGCCGTATTCGCGAAATTTACCGTTTACATAAATCAGAACATCTTTATTCTTTTGTAAATGAAGATTCACAAAAATTACTGTTAGGTATTAATTACATCGGGAAAGATATTGCAACCTATCTTTTCATGGAAAAAAAACTTCTTTTATCCTTAGAAAAACTCAAACAGAATTATTTAAGTAATGATGTGGAATAGTGTTATTAAACCACTAATTGGCTCATTTTTTCTATTGATTATACGTTTGTATCAATATTTAATATCTCCTTTGTTGGGATCATCATGCCGCTACACGCCTACATGTTCGCAATACGGAGTGGACGCTATTAAGAAATATGGCCCATTTAAAGGGGGTTTTTTAACTTTAAAAAGAATATTCCGTTGTCATCCATGGTCCAAACATGGACATGACCCTGTCCCTTAATTTTAATATGATTACATTCTTTTACAAAAAAATTTATGCAACATAAACTAATCTTACAAATAGAAACTGCAACTACAGCCTGTTCTGTTTCATTAGCTCAAGATGGTCAAACCATTGCATTAAAAGAGGAAAGTGAAAGAAATATTCATGCCACACACTTAACATTGTTTATTGATGAGGTAATGCGCATAGCGGGGAAAAACTACCAGGATTTAGATGCCATAGCTGTAAGTATGGGACCAGGCTCATATACAGGTTTACGCATCGGTATTTCTACTGCAAAGGGATTATGTTATGCACTTGATAAACCCTTAATTGCTATAAATACACTTATAGCTATGTCCGCAGGATTATTAAGTAAACATTCTTTTTCTGAATCTACATTATTATGCCCCATGATAGACGCCCGGAGAATGGAAGTTTATAGCACTTTAACAGATACTAATTTAAATATAATTGAAAGTACACAGGCTAAAATACTCGATGAACATACTTTTGATAAGTATTTAACCCAATATGATCTGGTATTTTTTGGCGATGGGGCAGAAAAATGTAAATTACTTTATCAGACAAAGCCTAAGGTAACATTCTTAGATTTTCAGAATTCTTCTGCACATTTAAGTGAATTATCTTTTCAAAAATTAATAGCCGGCCAAACAGAAGATGTAGCTTATTTTGAACCTTTTTATCTGAAGGATTTTATGGTTACTCAAGCTAAAAAAGCCTAATTCTTATCTTTTATTTAATCAAATAATCGTTTAAAAAAGCCGGGTTTTTGACCTCCTGAATGTATCTCTCCGGGAAAACCGGGCATACTGGTTGCATTAGCCGGATGTTCTATAACCGGACCAAACTTAAACGCCATCCCTAAATATAATGAAGCGCCGGCATATCCTTTACCTGCTACACTTTCAGATGAAAAGGATCTCGTAGTGTAAAAGGTCTGCAAAATTTGATCTGATCCTATAAAAAACTCTGTATTAGGCGTTTTTATCATAAACTGTCCGCCTGCATAAACACCTTTATCAGGATTGTAATTTGCAGATAGCGTAAAAACAAGATCGGTATATCTGTAATTGTTAATTAAGGCAACGTCTCCTCCTCCATAAAATATGTTTTTTGAAAGAATAAGATTAGGTTGATAATTACCAAAATCTTTATTTAACAATACTTCTATTTTTGAATTCACGGGAGTTATAAATCCACCCTGCG
This sequence comes from Daejeonella sp., assembly GCA_049660965.1. Taxonomy (GTDB): domain Bacteria; phylum Bacteroidota; class Bacteroidia; order Sphingobacteriales; family Sphingobacteriaceae; genus Daejeonella. Next base: position 5,775 of record JBASZP010000412.1, read on the forward strand.
ATTCACCCTCCTCAATCATTTGTTTTAAATCATTGGTCAGTTGATTATTAGAACTATTATTAATATTAATATCTTCTTCATCATAAGTATAGGTGTAAGACTTTTTATTCCATTTTATAAAGCCCAGGTCTTTTAAATTTCCCAATAAAAACCAGCCCCCCTTAAATTTATAACTCGCACTTGCACTAATAGCTAAGCCCGGGTGTTTAAATGTTGGATATATAATATTACTATCCACATTATTAGTTACATCAAAACTGGAACGTAACCGGCCTTTAAATGACGTTGAATGCTCATCCAGAACATCATTATAAATAGTTAAATCAGAGCGGTCAACAATTAACTGATGATAAGTTATACCACTTAATAAACTAAATTTGGCGCCTAATGATAAACGCTTGTCATAATCTTCACGGTAGGTAAAACCAAATTGATGATAAGACTGGTTAAAACCCTTATTATTAAATATATTCTGGTAATAACCATCAGGAAGATTTTCATATTTATCCTGAATACCTAAGGTTTCGTTAGTAATTTTTGCATACCCGTCATTACGCATTTGCCAGGAAAAGCCCATTTCAATATTATACTTTTCCTGTCTGAAAATTCTGAACATCGCTAAATAAGTATTTACAGATACGGCTGCGGTATTTACTTTATTTTCTCCCAGGATAATTTCGTCAGGGTTATATGTCCCTGCAAATACCCTGGATTTAAAAATGGATTGGCCGGGACCGGCAAACGATGTATTAAGGCTTATAGTGGGGAAAAGGAAATTGAAAGCATACTTACGGGTGGTATCTGTATAAAATGCTTTTTGCGAAGGGTTTTCAAACACATCAAATAAAGTCCGGCTGTTATAAAGTGAATATTGCTGCGAAAAAGCAGAAGACACAAAACCTATCAAAAAAAAGAAACATAAAAACAATGCGATAAAGTGGATTTTTAGAGAAATCATTCAGCTGGTTTAAGAATATCTAAATATAAATTTCTTTTATACAATCATTCATTTATATTTTTTGATCTATGTTCTAACAATTATATTTCAAAATCTTCCTGGTATTTTAACACCGGATTTTAATATTATAAACCTAAAAAAACCTGCATTAACAGGCAAAATAATTCCTATAATTTGACAATCAATCATCAATTAAAATTTGATTAAAGCATATTTTTAGTTGTCACTAAAGAAAATGCGATCAGGTTTACTAAATTAGCAGTATTACAGGTTTACCATGAATAAAAGAATCATTATTAGCGCCGCCTTTTTCGGGTTATTTGCTGTTATATTGGGGGCATTTGCTGCGCACAGCCTTAAGTCTACTTTAAGCCCAGCAAATCTGGAAATATGGAAAACTGCTGTTGAATACCAATTCTATCATACCATAGCTTTATTATTCCTCTCTACTTTTTCCAGGTCCAGGAGCCGGCTTATTAATTTTGCTTCATGGAGTTTTACATTTGGCATCATCCTTTTTTCAGGCTCTTTATATTTATTAGCAGTAAAAGATGCGTTTAATATGAACTGGATTTCTGTTCTTGGCCCGATAACTCCAATTGGCGGTTTACTTTTTATTCTGGGTTGGATCGGTTTAATTTTGGCAGCAATAAAGAATAAATAATGCTCGAATTTAATAGTGTGGATAATACCCTCCGCAAAACCTTGTTTGTTGAAGTAATACTCCCTTTAGCCATATCTAAAACCTATACCTACCGTGTTCCTTTTGAAATGAACCCCCAAATAGAAATTGGAAAACGTGTAGTTGTACAATTTGGCAAAAGCAGGATTTATACCGCCATAATTAATACGATAACTGAAACACCGCCCACACTTTACGATGCAAAATATATTATTGATGTATTAGACCATGAGCCCATTGTTGCTCTCTCACAACTAAAACTCTGGCAATGGATTTCCGAATATTACCTCTGTTACCTGGGTGAAGTTATGCAGGCTGCCCTGCCATCGGCTTTAAAACTGGCCAGCGAAACACAGATTACCTTAAACCGGGATATTTATGTTGATAAAACCCAGCTTACGGATAAAGAGTATTTAATTGTTGATGCTTTAGATATAAAACCCGAACTTAAAGTAACCGACATAAGCAAACTCTTAGGGCAAAAAACAGTATTCCCTTTACTGAAACAACTATTAGAAAAAGGAATTATTAATATCTCCGAAGAGATAACCGAAAAATTTAAACCCCGTAAAAAAGCATTTATTCAATTAAACCCCACCTATAATAATCCAACATACCTTAAAACCCTGTTTGAACTATTAGAAAAAGCGCCAAAACAATTAGCCATTCTATTAGCCTATTTAAAACTCATTAAACAACAAAAAGAAATAAGCAAAACAGAACTCCTGGAAACCAGCGGTTCCGGTGCATCAGTATTAAAAGCATTACTGGATAAAGATATTTTTATACAGGAAGAAAAAGTAATCAGCCGTTTAAAACTCAATGAAGATGAACTCCTTCAGGATTTCACCCTAAGCAAAGCCCAGCAGGAAGTATTAGATAAAGCAACTGAATTATTTGCAGAAAGAGATGTTGTTCTGTTACACGGCGAAACCTCATCAGGTAAAACCCAGATTTATATCCGGCTTATTGAACAGCAATTAATGCTGGGCAAACAAGCCCTCTACCTTCTGCCCGAAATTGCATTAACCACCCAGATCATTGAACGCCTGCGTAAATACTTCGGACATCAGATTGGGGTTTATCATTCTAAATTCAATGATAATGAACGTGCGGAAGTTTGGCAAAAAGTTTTAAAAGGAGAATATAAAGTAGTTCTTGGAGCGCGTTCCGCTGTTTTCTTACCTTTTCAAAACCTCGGCCTCATCATCGTTGACGAAGAGCACGAATCATCCTACAAACAATACGATCCGGCGCCACGTTACCATGCCCGCGATACCGCCATCTATTTAAGCCATATACACCAGGCTAAAGTATTGCTGGGCTCGGCAACTCCAAGTTTAGAAAGTTATTATAATTCAAAAATTGGTAAATATGGCCTTTTAGAATTAGAAGGACGCTTTGGCGGGGTAGAAGCCCCACAAATAGAAGTAGTGAGCATTGGCGAAGAAACCAAGCGAAAAACCATGCAATCGCACTTTACAGG
>JBASZP010000413.1:0-6091 GCA_049660965.1 Daejeonella sp.
AAAATGGCTGTACCACTATATCCTTTTTTCTCCGCCGGATTCCAATAATGTTCATAACCCATTTGTTCCAGCAAAAGCAGGTCAACCAATTGATCAGGTGTGGCTTTAATTTCCTGCAGACAAACTACATCCGCATCAACAGCCTGTAACCATCCCAGCCAGTTTTTACTTAAAGCCGAGCGAATACCGTTAACATTATGGGTTATAATTTTCATGTGTTTATAACCTTAGTGGTGAATTTTAAGAAAAATAAAAAACATAGTTGGAATTTCTAAATTAATTTTAATCCGTTTGATTTCAGATAATAATTATTATTTATTTCTCTTTTACAAGTTGCACTTATCCAAAAATTCGGCTTATACAGTTTAGACGGACTTTGCATTTGAGCTTTATTAGAAGTTTCTTTTATTCTTCTTATCAATTCATCATATAAATTCTTTGCCGGATAATCTGGCGAATCAGACAATAACCTACATCCTTCTGAATCCAAACTTTTCAATTTAGGATAGGTTAATTCTAACCCTATGTGTCCTTCTTCATTATAATATTGAACACTTAGCTGATTATCGAAAGTAAGTGAAAACATAGAAATGTTTATAACAGGTTCTTTAGGGGTTGCATGTTTGTATTCAGGATATAGCTTCCCCTGCTCATCTTTAACATCTCTAAAGCTTATTTTATTTTTATCATCAATAATTGAACCCTGAACCCTTAACTTCCAATCTTGTTTAGCATCCCAACTTTGGCCGGAAGTTATTTTTGCAAAAAAATCCTTGTACTTTTTAAAAACCGAAGATTGATCATTGACTTCATAATCCTTATTAACTGTTTGATTAGTGATCACAAAGTAATATTCTAAATCTGTAAATAAGTTCTCAAATTCCTCTGGTAATAAAACAAACTTAAACCTGTTCCAACCTGCAAAAGCTATCAAAATTCAGTATCCATGATCATCTTTTTAAGCAGAGGATCTTTCTTAGCCAATTCTTTTTCCAGCTTTTTAACTTCTTTCTTTTTCAGGATGGAAACTTTCATCTTTACATCTGTAAGCGGTCTGTCACCTGTCCCTGTTTGTACGGCGATTATCGCATCCACCATATCCAGGCCTTTTACAATTTCGCCATAAACCGTATAATTTTGATCTAAGAACGGAGTTCCGCCAATGGTTTTATAAGCTTCACGCTGACTACCGGAAATTTTACGTCCCTGCATTCTTTGTTGTTGCATTTGATCTAAAGCTGCATCAGTAAATTTTTTACCCTGCACCAGGTAAAACTGGCTTGCGCTTGAGGCTTTTTCGGGGTTTCCGTCTCTTGCCGCGGCTAACGCCCCTTTTTTATGGAATAAACTATCCCTGAACTCCGCATCTACACGATAACCCAGGTCGCCGCCGCCTAAAGCCTGTTCAGGTTTAGCGGTTTTAGAATCAGGATCACCACCCTGGATCATAAATTCTTTAATTACCCGGTGAAATAAGGTGCCATTGTAAAAACCTTCCCCAGCCAATTTTAAAAAGTTATCACGATGCTTGGGGGTTTGGTTATACAACATCACAATACATTCGCCCTTATCTGTTTTAATGCGAACATAGCTATGTTTGGGCTTAGCGGCAAAAACTGCCGAAAAACTAAGTAGTGCAATTAAAATGACTAGTTTTTTCATAATTATCTTTGTTTTTGGTTAATATAAACGGCATGAAATTCTGAAGGTGGTTCCGTACAACCACAACTTCCGCAAAAATCTATTTCTACTAATGCAATTTTATGGTCAGGGCTAACAGAAATACTTTTTAACCAGGATGGATTGGGTTTATCACAACAATCCTTCTTTACCTCCCAATTTTTAAATTGTTGACTGAATGTTTGTTTATTATTTTCCACTATTTTTAGCAGGGGCTCCTGATAAATAAACTTTAATTTATCTATAGAAATTGCTCTTTTAGAATGAACCTGGTATATTATACAATCAATAGGCTTAACTTCAGGTTCAGCTAATGAAGCATGCAACATAGGTAACCATTTAATAGATGGATTGACATAAGATTCAAGTTTATTAAATCTCTCACGAAGCAGGTGAATTTCAGAAATTGAATCCAAATGCAGAGAGTCTGACTCACTTTCTGAGATGAGTGTTTTTTCAAAGATAATATGATCGGTTAATACTTCTTTTATAATAAGCCTATATTTTGATGCTCCAATCCCCGGTTCAACGGACGCTCCGGTAAAAAACATAACTTTTTTATTATCAGAAGATATATGAGGGCTTTTTAATAAGCTGTCTAAAAAGTAATTATTCGTTTTTAAATATGTATGAGATTCATGTTTTTTATTGCTTTCACTGGTATTATTTGTACTATTTGAACAAGAATAGATGAAAAGAATTATACTTAAGAAAAAGCTAAGAAAAATTAATTTAATTTTAGTCATATCTGGTTTTCAAAATAAGTAACTATCAACGATTTCATGAGCATTTCCTGCTCTAACATAGTATATGGCGGAATAGGTTTAAGCAGTTTCCAATGCGGCCAGCCATCCTGGTCAAGGCCTTCCAGTTCATAAAAACCCATTTCGCTAAACAGGCGGCAATTGGCAATATGCATTAATTCTTCTTTTTGGCGCTTAGTAAATTTTTGTGGACCCTTGCCTAACTCCTGAACACCTATTAAAAAAAGCATCACTTTTAAATCAGGTTTATCGGTATCAAAATCTTTTGATATCTGTTCCTGCAAAGCATTCCATTTTATATTAATTTCGGCAGCCGTCATACTGCAAATATATGATTTGATTGTATTATAATTAAAGTGTATACTTATTATTGAATACCAGGTAAAATGTCTCATTTTCAATCATGTTTTATAGCTTAACGGGTACGTTTTAAAGCTTAACGTACTCGTTTTGCAGCTTAATGCGTACGTTTTAAAGCTTAACGTACTTGTTTTATAGCTTAACGGGTACGTTTTAAAGCTTAACGTACTCGTTTTATACCAAAACATGTTTGTTTTTTCAATTTTTTGGCATATCAAAGATCTTTTCTAAGCTCTAAAACCGAAAACAAGCAATTTGGATTAAGACAATGAGGATTTTATTCCAGAGAATAAACATAGGTTAATTAAAAATATAATTTGGCTTTTTATTACTTTTTATCCTTTCTAATTAAATGTGATTAAATATATTACCCGCCAAAATTTATTCTAAACAAAGTATGATTTTTATGGTTACTTTAATTACATAAAATCTTAAATCTGATGAACCCAAAAATCTTCTTACTTCTGCTTCTGTTATGTTCAGCCATGATAAGTGTTTTCGGACAAACTGCACCAAGCCGTTTAACATGGTCGAATCCTTATCCTAAGCCCGGAGAGAAACTTGAATTTACCTACAACCCTGCTGGTACTAAGCTTGAAACTGCAAAGGATATAAGTAGTAAAATCTACTTTTTTAATGAGAAAGGAAATATGGCAGGTGATGATCTTGCTTTCAAGAGGTCAGGAAATGTGTGGAAAGCAGAAATAATCCTGCCGGATACGGCTGTTTATGCTGCATTACAGTTATACTCTGATGAGTTTAAGGATAATAACGATACTAAAGGGTATCATTTTGCGCTGACCGATAAAACTAATAAGCCCTTAAAAGGAGGCGGCCTGGCTGAAGCAAAATTATACGGGAGTTTTAGCAATTTGGTTGGTATAAGGACGGATATAGAAAAAGCATTAGCTGCACTAGAAAAAGAGTTCGCACTTTATCCTGATACCCGCCTAAAAAATATTGGCTGGTATTACTCTATTTTAACAAGTGCAAAAAAAGAGGATAAAAAAACCAGAGTGAAAAAAGAAATGTTATCCCAGTTTAATAAAAAAGGCGCTAAAGAAGATGAGCTCTTAGCAGTATTGAAAGCTATTGATGATGAATCCTTAGCAGATTCCTTATCAAAAATTATACGAATACGTTATCCAAAAGGGTATTTGGTGATGGAGGAAAAATTTATGTCTTTTTCTAAAGAAAAAGATCCTGCGAAGCAGGCAGAGCTATATACAACGCTAAAAAAAGAATATGGCAATAAAATACCTCTAAAATATAATATGCTGGAAGATAGGATGCTTTCTGCAATTGCGGGGGGATATGCGGAGAAAAAAGACTATACTAATTTTAAAAAGTATGCTGATCAGATAAAAAATAAAGAGACCCTGGCATTAACCTTTAATAATACAGCATGGCAACTTGCAGAAGAGGGAAAAGATCTTGATTTTGCCGCAGACCTGTCAAAGCAATCCCTGGAATATGTAGAGTTGATGTATACTAATATGCCTGTCCATTATAGGCCCTTACCCCCATCTGAACGCAAAAATCAAATAGACAGAGCCTATGGTTTATACGCAGATACCTATGCCTTCATACTTTACAAACAAGGGAAAACTGAAGAAGCATTAAAGTATCAGCAAAAAGCCGTTGAACTCTACAAAGGAAATTATCCTGAAATTAATGAACGATATACTTTATTACTTGAAGCCACGGGCAAAACTAAAGAGGCCCTGGAGAAAATAGAAACTTATATAAAGAATGGCAGGGCTACTGTAAAAATGAAAGACCAGTTAAAAGCTTTATATAGTAAGGAAAAAGGTAGCGAACAAGGCTATGAGGATTATGTAGCAAGCCTGGAAGCTCAGGCAAAAGAAAAGATGCGCCAGGAAATAATAGCGCAAATGATTAATGATAAAGCGCCTGCATTTAGTTTAAAAGACACCGAAGGCAAGCCGGTTTCATTAGCAGATCTAAAAGGAAAAGTAGTGGTTATTGACTTTTGGGCTACCTGGTGCCGCCCTTGTTTGGCTTCATTTCCGGGTATGCAAAAAGCCGTAACAAAATACCAGGATAACCCTGACGTGAAATTTGTTTTTATTAATACACGAGAAACCGGTGAAAAGCGTTTAGAAAAGGTGAAAAACCTGATCGAAAAAAATAAATACACTTTCCATGTATTAATGGATGAAGAAAAAGAGGGCAAACATGTTACAGCCAATGCTTTTGAAGTACAAGGCATTCCTGTAAAATTTGTGATTGACAAAAATGGAATGACCCGGTTTAAAAAACTTGGGTTTTCGGGAGATACTGATGAAACCGCAGAAGAAGTATCCATAATGATTGATACGCTATTAAAAAACCCTTCAGATACTCCTAAATAGATATCAATAAGTAATAATCACTAATTGATCTGATCATCATTTAAAGATGATAATAACAGGCCGGACCAATTAGTGGTTATTATATTATCAAACCCTAATCTTCAGCCAAAACAATTAATTTATCTTCAGGAGCAAATAAAATGTTCTTTGATTTATCAGGATTAATAACAACACCATAAGCTTTTTCTATATTGTGTTTATCCTGCATTATCCTGTAGCCAATAGCTGTATGGCCTTTCCTTTGTGCCGCTTCTATTAAGGTATAGAAATTTACTTCTATATCTAACTGTATGTAATTACTAATTGGCTTCATATATATTTCAGATCCTTTTTCATTCAAAATATCTTCAAAAACACGCATAAGGTCTTTATTTTCACTTACCTGTGTAATCAGCAGGCTTAACATTTTATCACTCACAATAAAATCATCTGCATTGGTAACTTCGGCCAGTTCGCGGTTTTTAATATCCAGCATTTCACTCACTACATTTAAACTTTTACCTGCCCTGTCGCACATATCCCTGATATGCAAAAGCGTGATCAAAGTAATTGAATCTGATTTTTGAATATCATTCAGATCATAGCTAAAGAGCATAACATAATCATATTGAAATATATTCAGCTCTTCCAATGCTTTTCGGCTACTTGTATCAGCTTGTTTATAGGTAAAATTCAGTTCCGTTAAACTATCTGAAGCATAGTTTTCCAGTACTTGCGGCTGCGGTAAATTAGCCACAATATCAATATGAGATGTGCTTTTAATGTAATTGTTTAATTCCTGAACTACCCTTAATATCCTGGGATTCCAGCCTAACAATAGAATGTTTTCTTTTTTACGTTCTTCAACTATGGATAAATCATTAATCACTTCATTTTTTATGTCATAAACCGATGTACCGGATGGTATCAAGG
>JBASZP010000414.1:0-4273 GCA_049660965.1 Daejeonella sp.
AGTAATACAGGCCAATACCAAATTGGCGACACCTTTTATAATTATTACAGCGCTGCTGCTTATGACCCTGATTTAAAATGGGAATCCACCACTACTTATAACGGAGGTTTGGATTATGGCTTCCTAAACGGCAGATTATTTGGTAGTATAGACGTATACTCTAAAGAAACCAAAGATTTATTAAGCACTATTGATATTCCTGTGGGTACCAATTTTAATAACCGGCTAACAACTAATGTTGGTAACATGGAAAATAAGGGTATAGAAGCCAGTATCAATTTTGCTGCCATTAAAAGTGATAACATGAATTGGGATTTTGGTTTTAATGTAGCTTATAATAAAAGAAAAGTTACAAATTTAACTTTAAACCCCGATCCTAAATTTAAAATAGATGCAGGTGGAATTGCAGGAGGTGTAGGCACTAACATTAAATATAATACTATTAATCAAACACCGGGTTCATTCTATGTTTATAAACAAGTCTATAGTACTGACGGTAAACCATTGGAAAATGTTTATGTAGACTTAAACGGAGATGGAACCATTAACTCTGAAGACCAGTATTTTTATAAATCTCCTGACCCTGATTTCCTGTTTGGTTTTACAACAGCATTTAATTATAAAAAATGGACTCTGAATACTGTTTTAAGAGCGAGCGTGGGCAATTATGTTTATGATAATGTATCTTCAAACTTTGGTATTAAAACAAATATTTTAAGCGGTAGTGGTATAATTAACAATGCCGGACCCGATATTTATAACACCAGTTTTTCTACAGCTCAATACTTAAGCGATTATTATCTTCATAATGCATCATTCTTAAAAATGGATAACTTAAGCTTATCTTATAATCCAGGTAAACTATTTAAAAATAATGGCACAACTTTAAGGGTTTCGGTAAACTGCCAGAACGTTTTTACCGTAAGTGATTACAATGGATTAGACCCTGAATTACCAACAGGTATTGATTATAATTTATATCCAAGGCCAAGAACATATACATTAGGTTTAAATATTGGTTTTTAATTAAAAGAACAGAATGAAAAATTTATTTAAAACAATACTGACAGGAAGCATTTTATTTGCTTCTGTGTCATCATGTAGCAAGAACGATTTGAATTTAACACCCACAAATGATGTTACTTCAATTACTGCTTACGCTACACCTGCCGGCTATAAACAGGAGCTAGTCAAATTATATGCAAGTTTTGGTTTAACACATTCAAGCGGGGCTACAAAAGAGAGTGATGTGGGTGGATTAGAACCAGGGTTTACCGACTTTTTAAGATTGTTCTGGACTTCTCAGGAATTAACTACTGATGAGGCAATTTGCAGATGGACTGATACAGGAATACCAGAGCTTAACATAAACACATGGCCCGCTGATAATGTTTTTCTCAGAGGATTATATTCAAGAGCTCTATATCAGATCACTGTATGTAATGAATTTCTTCGCGAAAGTACGCCTGATAAATTAGCCAGCCGTGGTATTACCGGAACTGATGCGGATAATGTAAAACGTTACCGTGCGGAAGCCCGTTTTTTAAGGGCATACCAATATTGGGTTTTATTAGATGGTTTTGGAAACCCGCCTTTTGTAACAGAAGAAGATGGGATTGGTAAAAATCCCCCAAAACAAACAACCAGAGCTGCCTTATTTAACTACGTAGAGTCCGAGTTGAAAGCAATTGATGGAGATCTGGCTAATGCACGTACTAATGAATATGGCCGGGCAGATAAAGGCGCAGCTTGGGCTTTATTGGCACGTTTATACTTAAATGCACAGGTTTATACCGGTGCAGCCAAATATACTGAAGCTATTACCTATTCTTCTAAAGTAATTGGTGGGGGTTATGCTTTGGCAACTAACTATAAAAACCTCTTTCTAACAGATAACAATACTACAGATGCCAGGAATGAAATAATCTTGACTATCAATTATGATGGAGGTAAGACTGAGAATTATGGTGGTACCACATTTTTAATTAATGCCGGCCTTAATGCAGGTATGAACCCTACAGCTTTCGGTGTGCCTAATGGCGGCTGGGAAGGCAACAGAACCCGCGAAAATTTACCTTTGATTTTCGGTGATTATAGCGGAGCAACAGATAAACGTGCTATGTTTTTTGGAGATAAAACCGCTAATGATGCTATAGGTGAATTTACAGATGGTTTACGTGTTACTAAATTTAAAAATGTAAATTCTGCAGGTGTTGCTGCACCATCATCAAACGGTACATTTTCATCCTTAGATTTTCCTTTGTTCCGTTTGGCCGAGCAATATTTAATTTATGGCGAAGCAGTTGTACGTGGCGGTGCCGGTGGCACCAATGCCCAGGCTTTAATCTATTTTAATAATCTCCGCCAGCGTGCTTATGGCAATGCTTCAGGTAATGTTGCAGCTTTAACAACAGACCTGTTCTTAGATGAACGTGCCAGGGAATTATATTGGGAAGGTTTCCGTCGTACAGATTTAATACGATATGGTAAATATACTGAGGGGAATTATTTGTGGCCATGGAAAGGTGGCGTAAAGGCAGGAGTTGGTATTGCCGCTTACCGTAACCTGTTCCCTATACCAACTGCAGATCTAATTGCAAATCCTAATTTAAAACAAAATACAGGATATTAATATAATGTGTACCATTGCTGCTTAAGCAGCAATGGTTTAATTTTAACAATTTAAAATTAGAATGATGAAAACTTTAATTAACAAAACTTTATTATTTGGTCTGGCATCGCTCATGCTCTGGTCTTGTAAAAAAGAGGAAACAAAAGTAATTGCAGGGGCTGGAGAAGCCGGTGCAATAAGCGCTTCAAAAACCACTATTGTTTTAACAAAAAATGATGCAAGTACCAATGCTGTAACATTTACTTGGAAGGCCGCAGATTTTGGATTTAGTTCTGCTCCGGAATATATCCTGGAAATTGGTAAAAAAGGTTCAAATTTTGCAGGAGCGCAAAGTAAAAATATTAGTGGTAACTTAAATCAAACTTTTAACGGAAGTGACCTTAATAACTTAGCGCTTGCATTAGAACTACAGCCTGAACAGGCTTCGGAGGTTGAAGTACGCGTAAAAGCACAACTTGGGACGATTGACCCTGTTTATTCCAATGTAATTTCTCTAACCATCACCCCCTATTTTGACCTGGTTGATTACCCGTCATTATGGGTACCTGGCGCTCATCAAGGCTGGGACCCTCCTACCGCCCCTAAAATCTCATCGATCACTAATAATAATATTTATGAAGGATATATTTATTTCCCTAATAATGAACAGGTGAATGAGTTCAAATTCTCTCCCGTACCGAAATGGGAAGGTGATTTTGGAGGGACGGTAACAGGCACAAATTCCGGTGTGCTCGTAGGTGGCGATAATCTTAAAATTACAGGTGCCGGTTATTATTTGTTAGAAGCAAATCGGGTTGCTAATACCTGGAAAGCTACAAAAACTACCTGGGGTATTATTGGAGATGCAACACCATCGGGTTGGGATAGCGATACTGATATGACGTATGATGCTGTTAATAAGGTTTGGAAACTTACTGCTGTTTTAACAGGTGATAAACAATGGAAATTCAGAGCTAATGATGCCTGGGATATTAACTTTGGTTCTACCCTAAATAATGATGGTGAACAGAAAGCATTAAACGGCTCAATTAAAGTTAACGGTAAAAATATAGGTGTAGCAATTACAGGCACTTATGAAATTACTTTAAACTTAAGCACTCCGGGTAATTACAGGTACACGCTTAAAAAACTGTAACAGCTTACTTCAATCTTTCCAATCCCGCCCCCTAAAAAGGCGGGATTTTTTATACTTACAGAGATTAAATCTGGTGTTATTTTAACAATAACTATAAAATGAATACATTTAGATTTTATAAACCCAAAACAATATGATCATAATTGCCGATGGTGGCTCTACCAAAACAAACTGGTGCTTACTGAATGAAAGCGGCCAGAAAATATACTTTAATACGGAAGGGTATAATCCTTACTTTTCAAGTACAGAATATATTATTAAATCCCTACAGGAAGGTTTACCCTCAGATTTACAGTTTGATAAAATACTGGAAGTAAACTATTATGGCGCCGGGTGTTCTACAGCTGAAAAGGTAAAAATTGTAGAGAATGCCATGAAGGCTGTTTTTACAAGCGCCCAGGTTAATATTGGCCATGACCTGCTGGCGGCTGCTCGTGCCCTGCTGGGTTCAACAAAGGGCTTTGCCGCTATTTTAGGTACCGGAACTAATACGTGTATTTATGATG
>JBASZP010000415.1:0-3236 GCA_049660965.1 Daejeonella sp.
AAATAAGACCTTGTTTTAAGGCCATTTCTGCACCTCTTTCAAATAAAAGCCTGGTAAAATGCTCTAACTGCTTATAATCTTCTTCAAGTATGATATTTCTATTTATTATTTCCTCACGGGAAATATCTTCATCATGACCAACAGCAGCTTTTGTAGTTGGGGTAATTATGGGCCCGGGTAATTTATCATTCTCTTTTAAACCATCGGGTAAACTAACACCACAAATACTTCGTTTCCCCACACTATATTCCCGCCAGGCATGCCCGGCAAGATAAGCACGAATAACCATTTCAACTTTAAAGGGCTCACACATTTTGCCAATAGTTACATTTGGATCAGGTACACTCAAAACCCAATTAGGTACAATATCTTGTGTGGCTTTTAAAAATTTTTCCGCAATTTGATTTAAAACCTGTCCTTTATAAGGTATTGGTTGAGGTAAAACAACATCAAACGCAGAAATCCTGTCGGTAACCACCATAACCATTAACTTATTAGCTATGGTATAAACATCTCTAACCTTTCCTTTGTAAAAATTAGTTTGATTTGGAAAATGAAAATGAGTTTCTTTAATTGAATTCATTAATTATGATGAAAGGTATTGGATGTTAAATTTTAAGACAATAAAGTGTTTATATTATTTTGGATAATAGCGTTTGTAATTATAGGAATCCGCATAAAAACTATTATTCTTAAAACTTATTTTAGTATCATAAGCACCAGTGCCTTCCTGGTAGCGGCATTTTATTTTAAAAACTACTTTATTGTCTGATTTTATCACATTTATGATTTCCTCAGCCACAAATTGATCAAGAATTAAATTTGAATATCTTTCTTTTGAATTCGGATTTTTTATATTCTTAATCAGATGATATTTATTTTTAATCGGATTATAAAGCACTAATGGGTAAAATTCATCACAGACTGTAAGCTCTCCATTTTCAGATGCTCCTACCCCATAATTTTGACCAAGCAATATTCTATAAGTATTCTTATTAAAGGTAAATATGAATTTAGTTTTTAACAGGATACTACTATACTCCTTATGATTTTCGATTAGTTTAAATACAAATTCTCCTGAAACCCATCCTATTTGGCCAATATTAGTTTTTACTTTTATAAATGGAAATTGCTTACAAAAATCTTTGTTAATTCCCTGATCAAATTCACCTATGCCTGCTCCAAGCGGAAATTTTTCTTTAGTTACTTCAAGAATACTTACTACTTCTCCTACAGTTAGATCTTTCAGTTTTTCGCTCTTTACATCTGCTGAGGTATAAAAAGCCACATCATAATTACTAATAATAATGCCTTTATCAAAATCTTTTGAATACGCCGGATAAGGTATGAAGCTAAACGCGGTTAATATAATTAGTGTTACTCTTTTTAATCCTGGTTTCATACCTGCAAACATAACAAAAAGCTAATACTCATTTTTTAATAAAAAGGCAAATTTAAAATATTTTATATGTCAACCACCTATTACAAATTTATTTTATTGCTTAATTTATTTAATAATTCTTCCTTTACTTTACCTTCCCACTCCCCTTTCAAAATACTTAATATAATACTATCCCGCCTGGTTCCATCCGGTTTTAAACTATTGCTGCGAAGTACTCCTTCAACCACACATCCAATACTTTTCATCGCGGCTATACTCCTTTCATTATTATTATCTGCTCTAAATTCAACACGTTCCATTAACATGGTTTCAAAAGCGAATTGCAATAGCAAAAACTTGCACTGTTTGTTTAACCCTGTTCCCTGGAATTGTTTGCCATACCAGGTATATCCTAATTGGAGCGTTTGATTAAGAATTTGTATATCATAAAACCTGGTACTGCCCGCATACTTTTGTTGCTGTTTATCAAATACAATAAAAGGATATTCCTTTTTTTCTTCCCGGGCTTTTAATGCTAAATTAATATAATTCTTCAATCCATCTTCTCCCTCTACACGTATCAATGAATACTTCCATATTTCAGGTTCATTTAAAGAAAAACTAATCAGATTATCTAAGTCATCTTTTGCCAGCGAACGAAGCAAAACGAATTCATTTTCTAAAATATAGTCCGTCGAAAAGTCAAAAGTTTGTATCATAGCAAAGTTTATCAGTGTGCAATATAAAGCTGCAAGTTATCAGAATAAATAAAATAATTCACTCCATCTATTAACAAAGCGGCAATCATTATTTGCCCTATTTTGCTAATTTTGGAAAAAATTAGTTCCATGTCCTTACAAACTGCACAATCAGACGAAATACACCGCTCGCAAAAAAAAGACCTTTACGAAGCCCCGGATTATTATTTAACAGATGAATTATTAAGCGAAGAACATAAACTAGTTCGTGATAGTGTACGTGACTGGGTCAAAAAAGAAGTAAGCCCTGTTATAGAAGACTTTGCCCAACGTGCCGTATTTCCGAAACATCTAATAAAAGGTTTGGGTGAAATTGGTGCATTTGGTCCAACCATTCCAACAGAATATGGTGGTGCCGGTATGGATTATATTTCCTACGGATTAATTATGCAGGAAATTGAACGTGGCGACTCGGGTATCCGTTCTACCGCATCAGTACAAGGCTCATTGGTGATGTACCCTATTTTTGCTTATGGTTCTGAGGAGCAGAAAAAGAAATACTTACCCAAATTAGCTACGGGTGAATGGATGGGATGTTTCGGTTTAACCGAACCTAATCATGGTTCAGATCCCTCAAGCATGGAAACCAATATTAAAGATAAAGGAGATCACTACCTGCTGAACGGTGCAAAACTCTGGATATCCAACTCCCCTTTTGCAGATATTGCAGTAGTGTGGGCTAAAGATGAGCAGGGCGATATCCGCGGTATTATTGCCGAACGTGGTATGGAAGGTTTTACCACTCCAGAAACACATAATAAATGGAGCTTGCGTGCATCCGCAACTGGCGAACTGGTGTTTGATAACGTAAAAGTTCCAAAAGAAAATTTATTGCCCAATGTTAAAGGCTTAAAAGGGCCTTTAGGTTGTTTAAACCAGGCCCGTTATGGTATTGCCTGGGGTGCTTTAGGCGCCGCGATGGATTGTTATGATACCGCTTTGCGTTATTCCAAAGAACGCATGCAGTTCGACCGGCCGATCGGAGGTTTCCAGCTACAGCAAAAGAAACTGGCAGAAATGATCACCGAAATTACCAAAGGCCAGTTATTAGTATGGCGTCTGGGCGTGCTTAAAAATGAGAACAGGGCTACCCCTGC
>JBASZP010000416.1:0-9800 GCA_049660965.1 Daejeonella sp.
GAACCACCCCAAACGAGTTTATGGTTAAACCTTTTACAAAGTAATTTTGATAATTTAGATACAATTACCATTTTATCATCAGATCGCAAACTCATTCTGGAAAAGATTTTAGACTATTATCAATTACATATTGAAGGATTTGGTCAAATAAAATCGCATTACATTCTGGAGGAAGTGCTTAATTAAAAAGATGAAATTAATTTTGCATAATTAAACCAGAGCTCTATATTTGCAATCCCAACGGGAGATTAGCTCAGCTGGTTCAGAGCACCTGCCTTACAAGCAGGGGGTCACTGGTTCGAACCCAGTATCTCCCACTATAAACTTAGGTACTACCCAGGTTTTTTAGCCCTGTCAGACGGGAAAGATGTTAGTAAACACCTTTCCCGTTTTTGTTTTCAACGGTTTCCTGCATGGTTTTTTTGAATAGATTTTGTATTTTTGATTATTATGAAATTTGTACTGGAAGTTAAAGAAAGTAAAGTAGCGATGCTGATGGCATTATTAAATGACTTGCCCTATGTGAAAACTAAGCCACTTACACCCTACAAAGCCAAAGTTTTAGAAGATGTAAAAGAAGCTATTGATGAATTGAATCTTGTATTATCAGGCAAACTTGAAGCACGTAACGCAGACGAATTACGGAATGACTTATAAGGTCAAATTTATTCCAAAATTTGAAAAGGAATTGAAACGCCTTGCAAAAAAATATCCCTCACTTAAACCTGACTTTTTATTACTTCTACAGTCTCTCAAAGAAAATCCTTCTCAAGGCACAGCCCTCGGTAATGAATGCTACAAGATCCGTATGGCAATTGCAAGTAAAGGAAAAGGTAAATCAGGTGGAGCAAGATTTAGTGAAGTATGCTCTCACTTGCGACAAATATTACAGTTGGAAATTCCATAGATCTATCGTCTGGACTTGCTGTGATCAATTAATAAATAATGAGATTGAATATGTTAAAGAAGGCGAAAAATCTAAAAAAAGTCTCCAAGAGTTTTTTCGAAGTTTAAATTTTTCGTTAAATAATCACTTTTTTAGTTCTGGTTCCTGTTCTGGTAATATAGAACAGCTAAACTTTAGTAAGTCTCTCAAATAAACGTTTAGATAAATCTTCAATATCATCTCTCCTTGCCAGTTGATTTACCCATTCTTTAGGAATATTTTCAAACGTATAAAGGATACCAGCCCGCCCTCCTGTTATGGAAACAAAAACAGTAAGCAGAAGAACAGAAGGATTACTAACGTTATTTGATATGCAGACCACTTTTTTTGCACGTGCAATTGATAAAAAGAACAAAAAAATTAACGTAGAACGGGAGTTTTCCGCACTACTCAAGACAGTTTGGACAGCCTAGACAGATAGTGAAATTCTTGACAAGTGGCGGGCACCAAAACCATGAATTTTAAAGAAGGGCGATATTGGCTATATACTATGTTCAGCCCTAATGGTGAAGAACACTGGGCCAGATTTGATTTTACGTCAATTGAACCTTCAGTAAGTTATTCAGGCAAGGATGCATTTTGTGATGAAAATGGAAATATTAATCAAGAGTTAGCGAGGTCGTTGTGGTCAAATAAATTCTCTGATTTCGTTACCATATAATCCTTTAGAACAAAGAATTTTTAGAACTATTGGATTTATAATGGCTTTTACTAATCAATTGATACAAAAGATTTAAGAATAATCCTAAAAGTTGTATTGAACCTAAGTATAACAGAGGGTGAGAATGAACTTTATACCGACCATGTTTGTTTAAAGGCAGAAAACTAAAGCTAGCCCTAAAAAACTAAGGCTATACTTATTTACTTACTCCATATCTCATATTATCAAATAACCTTTCAATGAGTTTCCTATCCTTGGTTATAATCTCCCCTGATCCTTTTATTTCATATTTAAAATCCAGTTTTGATCCATAATTTGTTTTTAATTCTTCGGGTAGATCAACATAAATCAAATACGTTTCGATCTCACCTTTATCTGTTTTAAGAGTATTTGTTGTTAATGAAATAGATGAAACTTTTCCCGTAATGCTTCCATATTCCCGGTAAGGATAGTTTTCCAACTTTATAATTACTTCCTGACCGACTTTGACCTTACCTGCACCAAATGCTGGCAAAGTCATCTGTCCAACAATTTTATCTTTAAGCGGAACTACAGTAAACACAGGTTCTCCTGCTTGTATAAACTGGTCATTAGTCCAAAATTTTGAAAATTGCACTTTTCCCTTAATCGGAGCTATAAAGGCATATTTCTGCTCCCATATTTTAAAACTATCAGCAAGATCAGTATAAAAGGTAATCAAGTTTAAACGAACCTTTCCTTCTTCTTCGCTTTTTTGAATAGTTATTTGTTGTATCTTATTACTCGTTTCCTGAATTTGCTCACGTATATTGGTAATATTATTTATCATAGTATGATAAGCATCATTTGCAGATAAAAAATTCATATCAGATTTATCAATTTCAGCTTCAGTTAACGCCCTATTTTTAAATAGAGTAGAATCCCTTTTATGAAATTTATTCATTAGGCGGACATTCTCACTACTTATTTTTAATTTTTGTATAGACACATTTAATACATTCTGCTGCTCAATAAGCATTTTTCTCAAAACGTCTTCTTGTTTTGACAATAGCTCCTGTTTATGGCGTTTTATAAACTCATCATAAGCATCAATAAATAAAAAATATTTGGTATTAAGATCACCAAGAGATACGTTTTTGGGGAAATGAATCACATCATTGTCTAAATTATTAACATTAAAGCTTTTAATGAGCCTGTGTATCTCTTGTATATCCTTTAATTTAGCAGAGTTCTGAATAATGGCTATATAATCTCCCTCTCTTGCATTATCTTGCGATTGAAAATTATTTAAATATAATTTACCTGGAGAATTTGCGACTAATTTTATTGGAGAAGAATTAGCATTGATCACGATTTCTCCTGTTATTACATCTGG
Organism: Daejeonella sp.; assembly: GCA_049660965.1. Taxonomy (GTDB): domain Bacteria; phylum Bacteroidota; class Bacteroidia; order Sphingobacteriales; family Sphingobacteriaceae; genus Daejeonella. The sequence continues at coordinate 2,962 of JBASZP010000416.1, forward strand.
ATACCTAATAACCCAGCCTAATATAAAAAACGTAACCACCAGAATTAATACAAAAAAAGTAATCCATTTACCAAACTTTGTTGGCATACGCTCAATTATAGCTTGAATTTCTTCAGTGCGTTCAGAGTTTTTGAATATCGATTCTTCGTTCATATCTTTTTAGCAATAAAGTTCTGCTATGGCCTTTTTAGTTTCAATATCTGTTATTTCTCTGGTGTTTTATTTATGGTAGAAACTAGATCTACTTGTGATTGTACTAATTGATAATATCTGCCTTTTTTTTGCATTAGTATTTCATGATTGCCAATTTCTGCTATCATTCCATTTTGCATAACAATTATTTGATGGGCATTTCTTATGGTACTTAATCTGTGTGCAACTACTATTACTGTTTTATCTTTGAAAACATTCTCCAATGCAGAGACAATTTTTTGTTCATTAATACTATCCAGGGAATTTGTTGCTTCATCAAAAAAAAGATAATCAGGATTTTTATATAATGCTCTGGCTATTAGAATACGTTGTTTCTGACCACCACTGAGCCCCCTTCCCATCTCACCCATTACAGTTTGATAACCGAGAGGCAGTTGCTCTATTTCAAAAGCAATATTCGCTGTTTCTACAGCATATTTTAGACGCTGGTAGTCAATTTTTTCATCATCTAAAGCAATATTAGTCAAAATCGTATCATTAAATATTTTTCCATCCTGCATTACTGCACCGCACTTATCTCTCCATTGTTTCAGGCTGACATTGTTAATATTCATTCCCCCTATCGAAATTTCCCCAAATGAAGGCTTATATAACCGTAATAATAACTTTAATAATGTTGACTTTCCACTTCCACTATCGCCTACAATTGCCGTTACTTTACCCTCAGGAATAACTAACCTTATTCCCTTCAAAATAAGGGGTGCATTAGCACTATATTGAAATGCAATATTGTTTAGAGTTATATCCTTCTTGTCTGGAAGCTCGATATTATTAGTTCCTGAATTTACGTCTTCATCTTCAAGCTGATGAATTTCATTTAGCCGAAGAAAACTGATCTGTGCAAACTGGGCAGATACAATAAATTGGATAAACTGCTGAACAGGACCATTCAACATACCTATAATAAACTGTGTGGAGATCATTACACCAAATGTAATTTCTCCCGCAATTACTGCTTTTGCACAAAAGAATGTAATCAATAGGTTCTTCAAGCTATCTATAAATTGTGCTCCCAGATTCTGCGCATTATTTACCGATAAAACATTAATATTAACTTTATATAATCTTGCCTGAATGTTTTCCCATTTCCAGCGTTTAGACTTCTCATAGTTGCTAATCTTAATATCCTGTATACTACTAATGGTTTCAACCCAGTAACTTTGATTTTTCGCAATCAGCTCAAAATATTCCCAGTCCAGTTTCTTTCTTATTTTCAGGAAAGCTAAAACCCAGGCAACATAGAGGATACTTCCTGCTAAAAATATGTAGAAAATGAAATTATTATATATAAGAAGGATGATTCCAAATACAATAAAGGTTATCCCGGAAAAAATCAGGTTTAAAGAATTATTCATGATAAAGCTTCGGATGCGTTCATGGTCATTGGCCCGTTGCAAAATATCACCCGTCATTTTTGTTTCAAAAAAAGAGATTGGCAATTTCATTAACTTAATAAGATAGTCCGAAATGAGCGCAATGTTTACTCTTGCAGTTATATGTAACAATATCCAGTCCCGTACAGCATTAGAGAATGTAACACTCACTATAATGATAATATTGGCTATTAATACTATGTTTATAAAATCTAAGTCGTGAGTTTGAATACCCACATCAATAACCGCTTTTGAAATAAAGGGAAGAAGTGCCTGTAATACCGTAACAATAAGCATTACTACAAACAGGTTTATAAAACTACTTTTATAAGGAGTAAAATAAGCCAAAAGGCTTTGAAAAGTCTTTTTCCGCACAATTCTTTCATTGCTTTCCCGCTGTTTAAAATCGGCTTGAGGCTCTATAGCTAAAAGTACCCCTTTTTGCTCTCCTGTTTTATACCAGTTTTTTATAAATTCTTCATGAGAATAATCAAGCAACCCTTTAGCCGGGTCTGCAACATATACCCGTGTCTTAGTTACTTTATAAGCGATAATAAAATGGCTATTGGCCCAATGAATAATACAGGGTAAAGGGACTTTAAGATGGAGTTCCTCTAAAGTGGCTTTAATAGAGAGAGTACGTAATCCTATATTTTCGGCAGCATAGCTAAGATCCAGAAAAGATACGCCCTCTTTTGTAATCCCGCATTGGTCACGTAAATATTGTAAAGAATAATACTTGCCATAATATTTTGCAATCATCTTTAAACATGCGGGCCCACAGTCCATCATGTCCAATTGCCTGTCTATTGGAAATCGCTTAAAACTCATTCAAATTATTTGGAGAAATCTAAGCAAAAAAGATTAAAATTGGATAACCTTCTACATGAAAAAGAACGATAAAATAATTTTGAGATAAAAATTTGGTTTTATAAAACTTTTCCCTTTAATTTATGTTTAATTAAAAAGTGTCGTAAACATATTAGAATTATGAAAAAATTAAATTTAGAACAACTACATGCTGAACTTGATGTTATTAATGAGGCTGAATCAAATTCAATTAAAGGTGGTGATTGGATAATGGATTTCTATAATTCACATGGTTCAGGCACGTATTCAGGAAGTCAGGTAATGGAATGGGGTAATGACACTTATGGCGGCGGGGGTGGCGGTTATGGAAGTGGTGGTGGAGATTGGTGGCAGGGTTATGGGAATTTTAATGATCCTATACAATTAAATGAGGTGGTAATATCTAGTGGTAATAATAATGGTAGCGGTACTACTATTGGCATCCAGACTGGTAATGGGTGGGATTATTATAATAATAGCGGCGGCGGATTTACATGGGATCCAGATAGTAGTGGTTATTATTCAGGTGGAGGTAGTTATGGAGGAGGTGATAGTAACAATCCAACATTGACTCAGCAACCCTGGTATCAAGCAATATCAACTATGCTTAGCACAATGGAGTTATCTGCTTCTATGGCGACAGTTTCTGCCGAAATTATGGGAGTTACGCTTCCCGGTGGGTTTGTTTTTGCAGGCCATGCTTTAACGCTTACATCGCTAGCTGACAATACTGTACAACTTTCTGAAGGATTCAACTATAATGATGCCGCACAGCTTGGAGTTGGCGCTGTATTGATCGGAACTGCTTTTATTGCTACAGCTCCAGTATCTGTTCCTGTTGTATTTATAGGTGGATTAGGATTATTTGTATGGGAATTGGCAGAAGGACAAAATGGATGGTAAATATGAATAACATTAAGTTTTTAGTGTTTTCGCTTTATAATCTTCATTATAAAAACGGCACCAATGAACATGCTAATCCGAAGAATGTCATAGCTGTGTTAGTTCTTTATGAGATTTTCTTTTTGGTTCTTTTATTCGCAATATTAGATAATCTATTCAATTTTTCTGTACTAAGTACTGTAAAAATAATTGGTACAGCTGTTTTTGTTATACCATTATATATGCTAAATTATGTATATTTTATTGGTAAAAAAGGCTTTGAAAGATTATATACGCAGTACCATAACGCTGAGATTAATACTAAAAAAAATAGAGTTATTGCGTATATAGCTATAATTGTACTATTTATACTCCTGGTTACATTAATTAGTAGCATCAAATATCTCTTATCCTATAAAGTGAATTAATGTAATGCAAATATTCTCAATAAATTTATTTTTATGAAGAATTTTTGTATCACTTTATTTTTTCTTATCAACATATCCTGTAATGCACAGGACAGAGAAAAATCTGCTAATAATAAAGAAGAAAAAGTTACTTATAATAAAAAATCTATAGCTCTTAATAATGAAGCAGTAATGTTATTATTAAAAGAGGGTAGAAACAGGGATTCTATTCTACTTAGAGCAAATCAGCTGTTAGACAGCGCTATTCAGATCGATCGAACCTATCATTTAGCTTACAGTAATAAGATTCAAAATCTAGTAAAATTAAAACAATACCAACAAGCGCTCGCTTGGAGTGATTCTGCATTAAGCATAAGACCAGGTTTGGCCGAAGTTCTAACCGGTAAAGGATTAGTATATGACAAATTAGGTGATAGCAGCAGGGCAAAAGCAAGTTATATGGCCGGTAATGTAATTTATGAGAGCAGGTATGCTTCTGAACCTACTGTGCATAATTTAATAAGTTTAGCTTTTAACTATTATTTATCATATAGTAAAGCAAAATGCTTTGAACTAATAGAAGAAGAAGAAGAATACCGCTTTAAAAATTCCTCTAAGGATCGGGAAACGCTTAATAAAGCTAAAGTCCGTTTGAATAAAATAAAAAGAGAAGAGATTCTTGGTAACTAAAAATAAATTGATATAGAGGGTCTTTAAACGAAAAGAAATTATAAAATAATTTTTAAGGGAAAAATTGGTTTTATAAAAGCTTCTCTTAATTTTACATTTTAAATTTATCTTAAACTTTAATATAACTATGAAAAAATTAAATTTAAAACAACTGCATGCTGAGTTTGATGTTATTAATGAGGCTGAATCAAATTCAATTAAAGGTGGTGATTGGATAATGGATTTCTATAATTCACATGGTTCAGGTACTTATTCAGGGAGTGATATAATGGCTTGGGGTAATGACACCTATGGTGGTGGCTATGGGGGCGGTGGAGATTGGTGGCAAGGTCAGGGAAATCCATCGAATCCAATACAACTAAATGAGGTTGTAATATCTGGTGGTAGTGGCAGTAGTAGTGGTAGTATCTCTTTTGGCGATAGTTCTGGCTGGAATTTTTATAATTATGAATCTGGGGAACTCATTCTCGATCCAGATGGCAACTATTATAACTATATTGGTGGGGGTAGTAGTTTAGATACAGACCTTGATTGCACTTATTTACCAGCAGGAGATGGCACAGGTGGGCAAGTTGGTTATACTTGTACCTTAGAAGCTTTTAAAACAGTTGCTCATTTTTTTAACCACAATACTACTGATATAAATAGCGTATTAGATAGTTATGCCAATCATATAGCTAATATAAAAGGAATAACAACTATGGAAGTGAAATTAGATTTGATAACGCAAGGAATTAACTCTCAAGATTTCGCTAGTTTTGTCTCTGCACAATGCGATGGATTATTTACAATACAAAATAATAGTATGGATGCTTTAAAATCTGCTGTTGATGCGGGACATCCTGTATTAGCTTCTCTTAGTGCAGGCACTGATCCAGTAACAGGTGCTATTGTACAGCATGAAGTGGTAATAATAGGTTACACTGATGATAACCAAGTTAAATATTATGATTCACAGGATGCTCGTTATCATATAACCAATTTATCCGACTTTGACAACATTTGGGAAATAGGAGGATTAAAACCTTAATTAAATGTATATAGGACTATAGAATGACGACTAATAAATGCTTAGTAGCTACGCTACTTTCTTTTTTTGTTTTTACTGGCAGCTTACAAGCCCAAAAGGTTAATAATAAGTTACGTGATTTTGATTCACTTATGGTATATACAAATAGTTTTAAAAGAACTATTACTGATAAAATCTATCAATGGGAAAATACAAAAGGTGTAGATTTAAGCAATGAAATAAAATATCCTTCCACTTTAATAGATTCAGTAGTATTATATCCAATAGTAAAGCTTAGTTTTTATGACTGTAAGGATGACTCCCCCTACAATGTAACAATAATATCAGATAGTACTTTAGAAATATGTGCAATAGCTTATCCTTATTTAAAAGTTTATGGATATAGTATCAAGAAAAAAGACTTGGGAGCTTACGCATCCGGTATTCAAATTTTGAATTTGGTAAATAAATCGAAAGTGCTGAATCACCATCCTGGTCTATTTTGCTATTTTTTAGATAGCGAAAAATACCAAACCAGTATTTTAGCAAAAAGAAATGCGGAGGCTGGTTTATTATTTTTTTATGCACCTTTTTCAGGGCCTGTTTCCTGCGATTCTCTTCTGAAATACAGGTATGGCTCTTTTGAAAAGTATACAGACTTAGTGAATGAAGAAATAGAGCGAATAAATTTTAAAAAAGAGGCGTTTGCTAACTTTAATTTGAAAAGGGATGCTAAAAATTTTGTAAAGAACAGCTGGCAGTATAGAATAAAATATTTGCCAAATGATACGGTAAATAATATTAAATATTTATTGCAGGATATAAACCTGGCAGTGGGCCCAACCAATGGACAGCTAAGAATATTAAGAAAAGAAATTGAACACAGAGTTAAACTTGGCAGCCCTGAAAAATATTTTGGGCCTGGAAGTATAATCTTTATGCAAACTGACATAACTTATCTTTTAGATAAAGTATTAACTCCTCAGGAATTGATGAAGTACAAAAAGCACTTAAAAATATCGAATTATTTATATACTCAAGTTGATACTTATTTATTTACTTATGAAAAGCCGAAAATGATTAATAAAGATAGAATACCACTTGAGGAAGATCTTAACAATTACAAAAAATTTATACTTGATATTATTAATAATTATAAACCATTGGACATGAAGGAGTTGTAATTGGCACAATTGCAGCAGCAGGAATTTGGGCCGCTGAACAATCTTACGATGGAGTTCTATGGTGGATAGAAGCAATGGCTAAAGGTATAACTGATTTTGAAAATGCATTATCTAATGGGCAATGGGTACCTGGTAGTGGCCACTAGATGATTTTATATGCCTAATATTTATAGAATAACTATTAAAGATCATCTCAGACTAGGAAAGATAACATTAATCTACCTAGTTATAT
>JBASZP010000417.1:0-1707 GCA_049660965.1 Daejeonella sp.
GTGTGAGATTTATAAAATAATACGTTATATTTGTTTTCAAAAGTGATCATGAAGGAATACAAAAATATAGAAGACACAGATATTAATGAAGCCAAGGAGCCTATCATGAATTATGATAAACTCCTGTTTTCCGCACAGCAGAAAACATAAATCATATCATACAGACAATCAAGTACATATAAAATATAATATGTAAATTCGGGTGACCCGTTGATATTTTAGGTACTTTTGGAGCATGTTTATACGCCAAAAGAAGAACAAATCAGGTAGTTTCAGTATCCAGATATTGATAAAAGAGAATGGGCGTAATAGACTCATCAAATCTATAGGTAGTAGTACAGACCAAAAAGAAATAAAGATACTAAAAGAGAAAGCAAAACTAGAACTAGAGAGATTAAAAGGACAAAGTAGTTTGTTTGTTTTCGAAAGAGATGTACAAATCGAAAGTTTTCTATCAGAAGTGAGCAATGCTCAAATTCGTACCATCGGACCTGAGTTAATATTTGGGAGAGTCTATGATCATATTGGTTATAACAAAGTAAAATATGATCTATTTCGACACCTGGTTATAGCAAGATTAGCATTTCCTCTTAGCAAATTAAAAACTATCGAGTATTTATACAGGTATCAAGGTATAACACTTGATTTGGATACAGTGTATCGATTTATGGATAAAATCAATTCTGAATTAAAGGCTCAGATAGAACAAATAAGTTTTCAACATACCATCAAGGTATTAAATGGCAATTTGAGTATTATGTTTTATGATATGACTACCTTATATTTTGAAGCTAGCGACGAGGATGATTTACGCAAAACGGGTTTTAGTAAAGATGGCAAACACAGTAATCCACAAATCTATCTGGGATTATTAGTCGGCTTAGGAGGTTATGCCGTAGGCTATGATATTTTTGAAGGTAATATCTATGAAGGACACACCTTGCTTCCCACCATTGAAAAGATAAGTAAAAAATTCAACTTAAAAAAACCCATCATAGTAGCGGACGCAGGGCTTTTGAATAATGATAACATCAAGGCCTTAGAACTACAGGAGTACGAATATATCTTGGGTGCAAGAATACGGTCTGAGAGCAAAGACAATAAAGAGAAGATACTCAGTGCAAGCTTTGAAGATGGGTCGTATATAGTTTTGGAAAATGGGAATGCTAAACTAATAGTTCAATACTCGACCAAAAGAGCTAAAAAGGATGAGCATAATCGCAAGCGAGGACTTAAAAATTTGGAGAAGAAAATAAAATCTGGAAAATTAACCAAGCAGCACATTAACAACAGAGGATACAACAAGTATCTAAAAATGGATGGTGACATTAAAGTATCTATAGATGAAGATAAGTTTAAATCAGATCAAAAATGGGACGGGCTAAAGGGCTATATCACTAATTGTAAACAAACACCAGAGATAATAATCGAAAACTACAAAAATCTATGGCAAATAGAAAAAGCATTTAGAATGTCAAAAACAGATCTGAGAATACGCCCCATATATCATCGAATTCGTAAACGCATAGAAGCACATATCTGCCTATCATTTGTAGCATACTCCATATATAAAGAACTAGAAAGAGTATTGAAGGAAGAAAAATATAGGTTATCAGTAGAAAAGGCATCTGAAATAACCCATAATATGTATCAAATAGAAATAACGCTACCTGAATCAAGGCATTCAAAAAATATTCTCCTTAAAAT